>CAZGQU010000001.1:0-17059 GCA_964527845.1 uncultured Candidatus Saccharibacteria bacterium
GGTATAGACAGTGCTCCTGAAGGCGGAATTCGATCAGCGGTTACATTCGATTCCAAGTATGAACCGACTAATTTACAGGCTGGCTATACAGGTGCCGGTTACCGGGTGCCAACAGATGTACACTGGGCGCCAGGGGCTACTCGTGTGCCTGGAGTTAGTACAGAATCTACCCCAACTGACACTACAAATCCTACAGTGTCTATTACTGCGCCAGCTGCTAGTGCCACAGTGTCAGGTACGATAGCCGTCACAGCAAGCGCAAATGATGACGTAGGTGTTTCTAAAGTGGAGTTTTTTGTCGACGGAAGCAGCACACCAGTTGCCACTGACATGAATGCTCCATACAGCTTTAGTTGGGACACGACAGGTCTTGCGAATGGCTCACATAGCGTGAGTGCGAAAGCCACTGATACTAGTAATAATGTGAGCGCACTGGCAAGTGTGCAGGTCACGGTGCAAAACGGCGATGTAACCGCACCAACCGCACCAACGAGCTTAACAACAACTGCCGCCAGTGCCACACAAGTGGACCTTTCATGGAGTGGCGCTACGGATAACGTGGGCGTTACTGGCTACCTGGTGTACCGCTACAAAACAAGTAACGGTGCGGGAAGTGCTGCGGTTATAGCCACCTTAGGTAATGTTACGAGCTATAGCGACACTACCGTTACGGGAAATACAGGCTACAGCTACTACATAGTGGCCAAAGATGCTGCCGGGAATATATCTGCCAATTCTGTGACTAAGGCAGTGACTACTCCAACACCTCCTGATACGACTGCACCGACGAGTCCGACAAATGCAAGCGCTACTGTTGCTAGCGCAACCCAAGTCAACTTAAGCTGGACGGCTAGCACCGATAGCGGTGGCTCGGGCTTGGCTGGCTATAACATCTACCGCAATAGCACCAAAATAAATACCTCATTAGTAACCGGTACTTCCTATGGAGATTCTACGGTATCGGCGAATACCACCTACACCTACACGATTGAGGCTGTGGATGGTGCTGGCAATACGAGCAGTAAAGCCAGCACTACGCCTGTGAGTGTTACAACACCTTCAGGTACGGTTGCAGACACTACACCGCCATCTGTACCGACATCCGTGAGCGCCAGTACGAGCCCAGCAACAATTACAACCGGAACAAGCATTACGGTTACCTGGACGGCTAGCACCGATAGCGGTGGCTCGGGCTTGGCTGGCTACAAGCTGTATCGAAACGGAGCACTGGTAGCTACTACGACGAGCACCAGCTATACCGATTATTATTTGTCGCCAGCTACGACATACGACTATACAGTCAAGGCTTACGACAATAACAATAATCATTCTGCCGCGAGCAGTGTGGCGCACCTTACTACGAGTACACGTATAGGCGATTTAGATGGTGACTCTAAAGTCACTGGCCACGATTTGAGCCTATTTCTTGCTCGCTTCGGCACAAATGACGTACGTGTCGACTTCGACGGATCTCCACCGGTAACTGCGCACGATCTCAGTATGCTATTAACTAATTATGGAAAGTAAAGTCATGAAAATACACACTTACTTATACCTGCAGGCCCAGCACCTTTTATGGTTGGCGATAACAATTACGGTAGTCGTGGCAGTGCTGTTGTCCGGTTTGTCGCCAACAGCAAATGCGGCTGCCACGGCGCAGCTGTATTTGTCGCCGGCAAGTCAATCCGTCACCGTCGGCTCTAATCTAGTGGTTTCAATTGTGATTAATACAGGAGGTGCATCGGTAAATAGTGTGCAGAGCGTGCTTACGTATCCAAGTGCAACATTTAGCTATGTAGGTACTAGCCCAGGCTCGTCATTCGGAGTCTTTCCGGCTCCGTCCGTATCAGCGGGGTCTATTCAGTTTACGGCAGGCTCAACAAGCGGCGTGTCAGGTACCCAAACAGTTGCCGTAGTCACCCTTAAGGCTACTGCTACTGGAAGCGCTTCGTTAAGTCTTGCACCGGTGTGTGCTGCGGGTAATTATGCATTGACTTGTTCGGCTGCGTACGACAGCGTAACGTCAAGCAATGATTTAGCAAGTGTGTCAGGAGGTAGCTACACGACAAGCGCTGCACCAGAGTCGTCTTCGGGCGGATCTGCTGCCAAAACACCAGCCACCACACCTAAAAACTCTACTCCAAGCGTATCAACCAATAATTCACAGCCCGGCGCTACTGCTCAAGTACCAAAAATATCCAATCTCGCTATTAGTAACATCACAGATAATTCTGCGGTTGTAAGTTGGAAAACTGATATTCCGACTACATCTATGGTCCAATATGGGTTAAATAGCAATTACGGTTTGGTGGCTAAAACTGATGGTCTAGGGACTGAGCACAGTGTCACACTGCCAGCCCTTGATAAAGGTACCACGTATTATCTTGTGGCAGTAAGTGCGGCTGCTGATGGGACGAGCACCACGAGTTCTCCTGAACGTTTTTCGACGCCAGGTTTCATGATCTTGCTTACAATAACCGATGCTGACGGTAAGCCCATCGAAGGAGCAAAAGTAACAGTTGCCGGTAAAACTGCAATTACTGACAAACAAGGCCGTGTAAGCTTTGCCGACGTGCCAAGTGGTCAGCAAGAAGTTGCCATAAAAACCGGTACATCGCATACAAAAAAGACAGTTCAGGTAGGGGAGCCACTTCCTGACGGCCAGGGCTACACTAAGCAGGAATTTACCCTTGTTGCTGAAAAGACCAACAATTCAATGCTTGTTACTTCACTTGGTGTAATGATGCTTGTCATTGGCGTGATATTGGTGTTTAGGATCCCGTTACTCAAGCTCGTTCGTTCTCATTTTGGCAGCCAAAGTGAATTGTCGGTAGGACCAGAAGCAACATTACCTCTGTACGAAACACCAGCAGTTACTTCTGAAGCAACCAAAAAAAATCCCGGAGGTACAATAATACAGCCTAACGATACAACGCATAAGGAGCTTTAAATGGACCAAGAACCTCCAACCCAAATGACAACACAGCCGCAAGGCAGGAGTTTGTTACGAATAATTTTAGCGACAGCGGTATGCCTTATTGTGCTTGGAGCGATTATTCTCACAGTAGTATTGCTGAAAAAAACTGAGCCTCCAGCATCGGTAAAAAACAAGGCGGCGACTGTAACAATCACCGCCCAGGGCTTTCAGCCGACGGAGCTATTGGTAGAAAAGGGAACAAAAGTAGTATGGACCAACGAAGACACAAAAGGTCATAAGATAGGAGCAAACCCTTTTCCCACACACGATAGTCTGAAAGATTTAGTCTCACCAATTTTGGCTCAAAACGAATCCTACTCCTATACATTTGGTGCGTCAGGAACATATTACTATCACGATGGCTTGAGTCCCTCAACCGGCGGCAGTGTAGTAGTGCAGTAGTGTCTCGGGTGGGTAGTCAAGCGGCCTTCTTTACGTGCTTGGTACGAAAGTGCTATAGTTTATCTAAAGAAAGATAGTGAATAAAAATGGCAAAAAATATTATTGCAGTTAGCAACCAAAAGGGTGGGGTTGGTAAAACCACCACCGCCGTGAACGTCGCGGCTGCTTTAGCTGGTAAACACTCTGTATTGCTCGTGGACCTTGATCCGCAAGGCAATGCCTCGAGTGGGCTTGGTATCGACAAAGAACACGCCGAAATTACAAGTTATGAGGTGTTGCTTGGGCAAAAGCCGCTAGCTTCTGGTGTGCATGAAACCAATATTCGTAATTTATATGTATTGCCGACAAATCAAAATTTGGCAGGCGCCGAAGTAGAATTGGTGGAATTGCCACATAGGGACGAACGCCTAAAGGAGGCGCTCAAGATGACCACATACGATTATGTAGTCATTGACTGCCCGCCAGCACTGAGTTTGCTGACAATTAATGCATTGATGGCGGCCAATTACGTACTTATACCAGTTCAGGCAGAGTATTATGCGCTCGAAGGCTTGGGGCAATTACTTGGTACGATTCAGGCTGTTAAGCAAGGCGGCAATCCCAATCTGGAACTTCTTGGCGTGTTGTTGACGATGTATGATAAACGCACGAGTTTATCAGAACAGGTGCTCGGTGAGCTAAAAAACCATTTTGGTGATAAGCTTTTCAAGACAACCGTACCACGCAATGTCCGTTTAGCTGAAGCGCCAAGTTTCAGTAAAACCATTTATGAACACGATAAGTGGTCGCGTGGAGCGAGAGCGTATAAAAATGTTGCAAAAGAAGTTGCAGGGCGTAGCAAATAATAGGAGAGAAAAGAGAATATGGCAACACAAAAAGGGCTAGGCAAAGGGTTCGCGGCACTCATGCCGCAGAATTTTGATACTCGGATATTGGTAGAGGAGGGAGAAAAAGTATACAGCCTGGATATTACCGAAGTTCAACCGAATAGCAATCAGCCGCGACAGCATTTTGATGAAACTGCCATGGAACAGCTTGCCCAGTCTATTAAACAGCACGGCGTGCTACAGCCAATAGTGGTAACGCAATTGAAGGATGGAATGTACCGGATTATCGCTGGTGAGCGGCGCTGGCGTGCTTCCAAATTGGCCGGTAAGAAAAAAATACCGGCGCTTGTGCGGACGCCAAAAGAGCTGGAGCAGCTTGAAATTGCGCTTATCGAGAACGTGCAACGAGTTGATTTGTCGCCGCTTGAGCAGGCACGTTCAATCGAACGGTTACACCAACAATTTAATGTGCCCTACGAATCTATTGCGAATCGACTTGGCAAAGCCCCCTCGACTATCACCAATATTGTGCGACTGTTGCAGCTACCGGAAAAGGCCTTTAAGGCACTTGAAGCAGCTGAAATTACCGAGGGTCATGCTCGGGCAATATTAGCGCTCAAAAGCCAGCCAGATCAACAACAGGCATTGCTCGAAGCAATTATAAAATTCGGTTGGTCAGTTCGCCAGGCGGAACGTTATGTTACATCGGTAAAGGCGGGCATACAAGAGCACAAAGCTGTGCATGCCAGGGTAAAGACCGAGACTCCGGAGACAAAACGCCTCAGCAAACGTATGGGAGTACCAGTGAGTATTAAGCGTATGGCAAAAGGTGGTCGATTAGAAATTACCTTCAAGAGTGATGAAGAGCTAACTAAAATTATACGTTACCTGGATAAGCGGTAATTAGAATAGTTTGGCATCGCTGAGAGGCAGCAGACGCAGTACAAGTTTACCGATAATGTCATTAGTGTCTAGCGGCCCAAATACACGTGAATCAAGTGAATTATCTCGATTATCACCCATGACGAACACCTGATTTTTTCCTAATGTTTCGTCAACTTCGTCGTCCGGACTTACGGACAAGTTGAGGCCTTGTCCATACGGTAGTGTTGTATCAGGGTCAAAGCCTTTCGGATGCTCTTTGTTATAAATCTTAACTTCTTTGTTCTTAATGACTACCCGATCGCCCGGCAGGCCGATGACACGCTTAATGAGTTGTTTGTCTGAGCCATTGGATGTCATGAGGCCTTTTTCGACGAATACGATAATATCACCACGGTTCGGTACATAATTGTGCCCGGTTACGCGGGCCATAGTGCGCGGCGCTTTCCAGATAATCAAACGATCGCCATTGTGCAGGGTGGGCTGCATACTTGGCCCCTCGACTTGGTATGATTGGAACAAATAGAGCGTCAATAGTATTGCTATACCAAACGCGCCGAGAATAATTGCAATCGTAGAAAGTACCGTACGTTTCGTACTAGTCTCACTGGGTGATATCGGGTCAGGGGTAAATATATCTTCTGGCTGCATATATAAAATTTCTGCTACTAACGACCATTAACTATATAGAGAACTGAGCGCAAAATAAAGTCCACCCCACGTGTTTACGCTTAGGCTTTTAGGCGGTATACTAGAGTTTACGCGTAATTATGATAGATAATTTTAAAAAACGACCGGTGCAAGGGTCCCAAAAACGGACAATTGACGGGTTTGTCAATGTGCACCCGCACAGAAGGCAAATCGGACAGTTTGCTGGACGAAATTCGCGGCAGCCAGTATTTAGTGATCGATTAAAAAGCGGTGGCGCACGCCGTAACCTCGATGATTTTAATCGTCCGGAAGGCTACTACCATCGTCATGATGCAACAACGCCTATTACAACTGATATGCCACGCCGCCAGCCTGGTGCTGATCCTGACAGAAAGCTGCCTTACCAACGTGAGCGCCGACCGCATACAGAACGCCGGCGGTCTTTTTTGCCGTGGCGTCGAAATAAGGTCAAAAAAGTACGTCCACGGTGGCAACAATGGGCGCTACGCGGTTCGTTTGCGGTATGCATACTAGTGATAGCGTTCGGCGCCTTTTTCGGCCTGAAGGTACTGAAAGTGAATGGCGTATTTAAGGGCGGCGGCTCGGCTGCGGCTTTGAATTCAGAAGTTGATCCATCGTTGCTTAAAGGCGAAGGTGACGGGCGAGTGAATATTCTTATGTTAGGGCGAGGTGGCACTGGCCACGACGGCGCAGATCTCACTGATACGATATTGGTCGCAAGTATTGACACGGTTAATAAAAAAGCAGCACTTTTAAGCATACCGCGCGACTTATGGGTAAAAAGTGGTAATGGTTCTTCAAAAATTAATGCAGTATTTGCGAATACCAAGAGTGCAGCACTGAGAAAAGGGCAGAGCAAAGACAACGCCGAGAAGGCTGGTGTAGCGGCGACTCAAACAACTGTAGAACGTATACTCGGCATCAATATGCACTATTACATGTTAGTTGATTTCGAGGGCTTTCGAGACGCAGTTGATACGGTAGGGGGTGTGATGATTAATGTGCCAACCGAAGTACGTGACCCAACTATGGCGTGGGAAAATAATTGGAATCCAGTGCTCGCAAAGGCTGGCATACAAAAAATGGATGGTAAAGAAGCGCTTATGTATGTACGGTCGCGTCACTGTAGTGCAAGAGGTGATTTTGACCGCTCGGAGCGTCAGCGACTATTTATTACTGCCCTAAAAAGCCAAATTATGTCGGCTGGCACCTACAGTAATCCAATAAAAGTAGCGCAGCTTATGGATAATTTCGGGGACCATGCAGAAACTGACTTTTCTATCAACGATTTGATGCGCCTATATTCGCTCACGAAGGGAATTCCAGAGCACGATATCAAATCTATTGGACTAGTCGATCCGCCGCACGATCTTTTGACCACCGGCAATGTAGGGGGGCAGTCAGTAGTGGTCCCAAAGGCAGGCACACACGTATATGAACCGTTACAGATCTATATCCGTTCGCAGTTACCTGACGGCTATATTATTAAAGAACATACACCAGTGACCGTACTCAACGGCACTACGATTGCTGGTAAGGCAGGTCTGGTTGCTGATGAATTGAAAAGCTATAGTTACAACGTGATTGCCGTTGACAACGCACCTACACAGGATTATGCCCAAACAATGCTCGTGGATCTGACACATGGGCGGGCTAAATACACCAAAAATTACCTCGAAAAGCGACTTCACGTAAAAGCTACCACAACATTGCCAGCAGGGATGACTGCTCCGGTAAAAGGTGGATTTGTTATAATCGTTGGTAGCAATGAAACCGCTAATTAAGAAAGTGCGTCCAACCAGTGGTTTTGCCCACACGACGCACATTGCTTTACTAGGTGTTTTGCCTATTATTGTTTTTGTGCTGGTGGATCGAAATTTTGAACTATTGGCGCTGATTGTTATTTTGCTGAGTAAGTGGCGGATGTTCGCAGTCAAGCCCCGATTTTGGCTGGCAAATGCTCGGGCGAATTCCATTGACATCATAGTTGGCCTGTCGTTTTTAGCGTTTATGACCGAAACATCCTCGACACTTTGGCAGTTAGGTTGGACGGCGCTATATATCATATGGCTGACCGTCATTAAGCCATCGTCAAAAACACTGATGGTGACACTTCAGGCGCTTATTGGACTTCTATTGGGATTATCAGCTATCTTTGCGCTTGGCGACGATGCACCGGCGCTTTCTTTGGTTTTGGCAGGTGGTATGGTGTGTTATCTTGCGGCCCATCACTTCTTAGACTCTTTTGACGAGGCGTATACCAAATTACTGGCATATAGCTGGGGATTCTTCGGTGCCGGTCTGATATGGGTGACCAGCCATTGGCTGCTGTATTATCCGATTAATGGTGTTATCGCTCAACCCATGGTTCTGCTGGTGACTATCGGTTTTGGGCTAGCCGGCTTATACTATCTTGAGCACACCGAACGCCTGACTCCGCTGCTGCGCAACGAACTTTTGTTCGTCATGATTGCCATAACAACAATTGTCTTAGTGCTATCCGATTGGAGTGCTAAAATATTATAGACAGCTAAGGGGGCAGCAATGAATGACGACAACACAGACCAGACATCAACTGTTGGATCATCAGCAGTAAGGAAATCATCCTCAACTTCACTGAGTGATGCGCGTCGTTCCAAAGTGCTGCATGCCATTTTTGTCGTACTAGCCGTTGGTATCATTGGCTTCGGCGGCGGTTGGCTTGGTGCGGCTAGTCAACGAGATGATAGTCTGTCTCACGCTGCTGGCACGCAGCGAGTTGTATTGGACGAGCAGAGTAATCTCATTAGTGCAATTGCAGATGAGGTGGGAAAAAGTGTCGTATCGGTAACAGTCATGAGTCAAACAAGTAATGATCCGTATGCTACTTTCTTTGGTTTTGGCAATACGCAACAAGAAAGCGCTGGCACAGGTATTATTTTATCGTCAGACGGGTTAATTATCACTAATCGCCATGTGGTGCCAAAGGGTACGACCAACGTAAATGTGACTTTGTCTGATGGTACCGAGTTCAAAGATGTGGAAGTTGTCGGACGCACGAATCCGAATGATAGCTTGGATGTTGCGTTCCTGAAGATAAAAGACTTGGGCGGCAAAAAACTCACACCAGCCAAATTAGGAGAGTCCAATAAAATGCGAGTCGGCGATTCGGTAGTGGCAATTGGTAATGCACTCGGACAATTCCAAAATACAGTGACGAGCGGTATTATCTCTGGCTATGGTCGCAGTGTCGAGGCGAGTGATAGCTCAGGCGGCGGCAGTGAAAGCCTAGATAACTTATTCCAAACCGATGCTGCTATCAATGCCGGTAATTCAGGCGGCCCCCTTGTTAATCTAAACGGCGAGGTTATTGGTATAAATACTGCAGTAGCGAGCGGTGGGGCCGAGAACATTGGCTTTGCCATACCAATCGACAACGTAAAGGGCCTTATTAACAGCGTTGAAAAGACTGGTAAACTGGAGCGACCGTACATAGGCGTTGTCTATGTGACTCTTACCGATGATATTGCCAAGCAGTATAGCTTGTCAGTAAGCCGAGGCGCCTATATCCCGCAGTCAAGCGATTATGGCCAGCAAACGATACTTGCTGATGGTCCGGCTGCAAAGGCAGGTATCAAGGAAGGTGATGTCATTACTAAAGTTGATAACACAGATATTAACGAAAAAAACAGTCTGGCATCCGTGCTCGGCAAGCGTCAGCCGAACGATAAGGTGAAAGTGGAACTTAATCGAAGCGGCGACAAAAAAACGGTAGAAGTGACGCTTGGTACTATGCCGGATAATCTACGCGGTTGATAATTCAAATACTTGAACAAGTACGCTTGTCTGCTTGGCTGTGTAGCCGCTGTTTTTGGCAAGTTTAGCTAATGCTTGATGCTGTGTTTCAAGCGATTCGGTCAGAACGTAGCGAGGTTTTGTGGGTAAATCAGCAATTTGCTGCCAAAGCTCTTGGTAATGATTAAGTCCATCTTTACCTGAAAATAGCGCTTCGGACGGTTCTTCGGCAATTTCCGAACTTGTTATCATCCTAATGGGAACATAAGGTAAATTGGCAAGTATAACTGAATGTTTAAGCGAAGTACCGTCAAGCGGCTCCAATAAATTGCCGGATAAAAATTGTATATGCACCTTATGAGCGTGTGCATTTTTTTGGGCTATCTCTAACGCAGCCGAACTATTATCGGTTGCAATGACTTCTGCATCAGATAGTTCTAGTTTTGCAGTGATAGCCAAAGCACCGCTGCCAGTTCCAACATCGATTATTTTACTAGGAGACAGCTTTTTTGATAGCTCTATAAAACTCTCTGACTCAGGGCGGGGAATGAGCACGCTTGGAGAAACTTCAAAAAACCGACCATAAAACCAGGCTTTGCCACGGATGTATGCGAGTGGTTCACGCTTCATGCGGCGCTGAACTAATTTGTCGACTCTTTCTAAAACATCTGCTTCTAAAACGTACTCAGGATGAGTTGTCACCCAGGTGCGGTCTTTGCCAATCGTATCTTCCAATAGCACTAAAGCATCACGTCGCGGCGAATCGACGCCAGTATCTCGCAGTTTTATCATGGTATCAATTAACCATTTAGCTATTGTCATAAGGATTGGCTAATTAGTTCGCGTTCGTAGGCTTGGAGCTTATCGATAATATCGTCTATATCACCGTTTAAGGCGCCAGGTATGTTGCTGCGGCTGTAGCTAATGCGGTGGTCGGTAATGCGGTCTTGCGGGAAATTGTAGGTGCGGATTTTTTCGGCCCGGTCGCCGGAACCGATGAGTTTTTTGCGCGCGTCAGACAATTGCTTTTGCTCTTCTTCAATTTTAATCGCCAAAAGCCGGGAGCGTAAAATACTCATAGCTTTATCTTTATTTTTCAGCTGCGATTTTTCGTCCTGGTTCGTTACTACCAAGCCAGTAGGCAAGTGCGTAATGCGTACTGCAGAATCCGTAGTATTTACTGATTGACCACCGTGTCCGCCGCTGCGGAATACATCTATGCGCAAATCGTTTGGATTAATTTCGATATCTGTTTCTTCGGCTTCCGGGAGCACTGCCACTGTGACCGTACTGGTATGTACGCGGCCCTGGCTTTCCGTAACCGGTATACGCTGCACCCGGTGCACACCAGCCTCGAACTTCATTTGTTTATAAACATCTTGCCCGCGAACACCAAAAATAACTTCTTTGTATCCACCTGCCTCGCTTGGAGACTCATTTATGAGTTCAACCTTGAAATTATGTCGTTCTGCCCAGCGTGCATACATACGATACAACTCGCCAGCGAACAAACTTGCTTCATCGCCGCCTGCAGCAGCACGGATTTCGACAATAATATCACGCTCGTCGTTAGGGTCTTTCGGAGTCAGCGCATCGTCTAGCTCTGCAGATATTCGCTCTAGTTTTTCGGTTACATCAGCTTCTTCGACGCTTGCGAGTTCGGCTAGTTCACCGCCTTCAGACATCATACGCCTGGCGTCGTCTAGCTGTTTACTTAAGCTTTGCTGCTGATCGAACAGGGCAATGGTTTGCTCCAGGTAACTCTGGCGTTTGGCAATTTTGGGATACTCGGGTGCACTAAAAACAGCCGGATCTTCCAGTTTCTTTTGTATATCAGCCAATTCACTTCTGAGTGCTTTTATTTTTTCTTCCATAATTGCTTCCTCTAGGATAACAAAAAACCGCCAGCAATTACGACCATTGCGTGGCGGTTTAAATCAGAACAGTTATTTTTCTGTCTTTTTAGCTTCAGCTTTTTCGGCTTTGGCTGCTTTACGGGTAGTTTGCTTTTTAGCAGCGGCAGCACGCTTTTCACGGGCGGCTTCGGCAGCTTTGGCGCGAGCCTTGAATTTATCAACGCGACCTTCGATGTCGACAATGCGCTCCTCGCCAGTGAAGAAGGGGTGAGAGCTGCTAGAAATGTGCACTTTAACAAGCGGATATTCTACGCCGTCTAAAGTGATAGTTTCCTCAGCCGCAACAGTCGAGCGGGTAAGGTATGTCTGGTTGTTGTTCAAATCTTGAAACACAACCAAACGATAGTTTTTAGGGTGTAAATCTTTCTTCATAGTCAAACGCCAATTATACACATCTGTTACCAAAGAGTCAACGCCTAGACGCTCTTGCGTAAGGAGGGAGCTATCTGTTATACTACAAAAGTAAATTAATTAAGCAGGTTGGGAACGAATCCTCTCTGATGAGTGCCGTGTAGGCGTATCGGAGCACCCAATTGAAGAGAAAGGACCATAACAATGGCTACAGTTGATGTAGATATTAAAAAATTGCTCGAAAGCGGTGCGCATTTTGGGCATAAAACCAGCCGGTGGCATCCAAAAATGGCACCATATATCCATAGCAAACGAAACGGCAGTCACATTATTGACCTGACAAAAACGGTCGAAGGGCTTAATGAAGCTCTAGATTTCTTAGCGAAAACAGCTTCTGAGGGCAAGCAAGTTTTGTTCGTCGCTACCAAGAATCAGGCACAAGAAATTGTTAAAGAAACGGCCGAAGCTTTGGGTATGCCATACGTCACTGAACGATGGCTTGGTGGTATGCTTACCAACTGGAATACAATTAGCGCGCAGATCAAAGTGTTAAAAGACTTAGAATCTAAGATGGAATCTGGCGAATTAGCTAATAAATACAACAAGCTTGAAGTTCAACGCTTCCAGGAACAAATTGACCAAATGAATGGGATGTATGGTGGTATCAAGAATATGCACGCTCGTCCAGGGGCAGTATTTGTACTCGATATCGTGCATGATGATAACGCAGTACGCGAAGCCAAAAAGCTTGGTTTGCCGATTGTAGCACTCGTGGACACCAACGCTGATCCAACTGACATTACCTATCCTATTCCGTGCAACGATGACGCAATCAAGACAATTCAGCTAATTGTGGAATACGCCAAGCAAGCCGTCGAGCAAGGCAAGGCAAAAGTTAAAACCGCAGACAAAGAGTCGGACAAATAAATTAATTGATAAGAAAGGAGAGGGGAAAAGAGCAGCCCGAGACAACGAATTCATTTCGTTGCCCTGCGCGATGAGAAAAACCGTAGGTTTGTCTCTATTTCCCGAAGGGATTATGGCCGTTTCGATTGAGGACATTAAACGATTGCGTGAACTAACTGGCGTGGGTATTACTGATGCCAAGAAGGCTTTAGAGGCATCAGAAGGTGATTTTGATAAGGCCTTGAGCGAAATGCGAAAGAAGGGCTTAACTAAGGCCGAGAAAAAGGGTGAGCGCGAAGCACGTGAAGGTTTGGTTGACGTCTATGTACACAGTGGTCGCATTGGCGTCGTTGTAGAAGTGAACTCCGAGACAGATTTTGTAGCACGTACCGACGATTTTAAGGCTCTCGTTCATGATATTGCGATGCATATTGCAGCCTCAGCACCAGAATATGTGCGTGCAGAAGACATACCAGCAGAAGCAAAAGAAGTAATGAAGGCTGAGTTTAGTGAAAAAGTAAAAAACGAAGGCAAGCCGGAAAATATGATTGAACAGATTGTTGACGGTATACTAAAGAAGTACTTTGCCGAGAAGTGCTTGCTCGACCAGCCATTTATTAAAAATCCCGATCAAACTGTCGGTGACTTAGTAAAAGATCACATCGCCAAACTGGGCGAAAATATTGTTGTTCGCCGCTTTTCACGCATAGCTCTTGGCGAAGTGCAGTGATGAGACGCCCATGCGCAGCCCATCCGAGTAAATCGGATGGGACCTCTGGCCTCAGGTTTCTCATCGCAAATCGTAGATTTGCTGCTCTTCCTAAAGAAGCTGAATAAAAAGAACTCGAAATGAATCCGAGTTCTTTTTATGATTTAACTTATTCATGTAAACTATTGATATGAATCCAAACCAGATCGTAGACGAAGCCAAGAAAAAATTTGATGCTGCTGTGGCGCACTTTGGAGAAGAACTTAAAAAGGTGCGTACTGGGCGAGCGCACGCGGGTATGCTGGACGGTATCACCGTAGAAGCATATGGGACGGATATGCCGCTCAATCAAGTCGCAACAATTACTGCACCGGAAGCACAACTGCTCCAGATTACGCCGTTTGACCCGAATAATTTGCAGGCAATTAGTGCCGCAATCCGCAACAATCAGGGCTTAGGGCTCAATCCTGCCGATGATGGTCGCGTGGTTCGCGTGCCAATCCCACCCCTGAATGAGGAACGCCGTCGAGAAATTGCTAAGCAGTTAGGCGGCAAAATGGAAGATGCAAATATCGCTTTGCGTAATATCCGGCGCGATGCGTTTGATGTGATAGCTGCTACCAAAAAAGACAAGCAAATTGGCGAAGATGACGCCAAGCGTCTGGAAAAGCAAGTTGATGACGTAATGTCCAAGGCGCGAACCGAAGTTGATTCTATGGCTAAGGCCAAAGAAACCGACATTATGACGGTTTAGTCACACATTCTGTTGTAGATATTGCGCTTTTAACATCAGGGCTTAGTCCTGTAGTATAAAAATGAAGTGGCCGAAATAATACAAACAGTAGAAGCGCATAGTACTGGGCATGGCGATCCTTATTTGATTCCAGTACGTACGCTCCAATCTTACGCCGAGACAGGTGATTACTTGCTGGATTATGAGGAGACCTATGCGGCTGCGCTTGAAATGACTTTAAGTATTATTGACGATGCAACAAGTTACTCCCATGAGGCAGAACGCTGTAATCACTCTTTCCGTAGGCTTGAAGGACAGGTTTCGATGCCACGCTTTATTGGAGTTTCCGGACTTTTAGTGCCGCGCCTTGCGCAATTCACTGACGAGAAGTTGACAATCTTAGACGCTAGCGATGTGACACATTTTCCATTGGCGGTTGATTACATTTGTCGATTGGCAACTCATCCAAAAGAGAAAAACATCCAGGAGCTAGCGCTTCGGGCAAAGTGTTTGGCCGCTATAGCGGTCAATCATCTGCAAGCAAACGGCGATGTGAATTAAATTTATATAGAGCTGGTAGGGCATTTTCGCTATACTATATAAGATATGCTACTTATTTTAGGGTTGGTGCTTTTTATTGGATTAGTGCTTGTGCACGAGTGGGGCCATTATATTGTGGCGCGCCGAAATGGCGTAGAAGTTGAAGAATTCGGCTTGTTTTTTCCGCCGCGGGCCAAGGTGCTCACTAAGAAAAATGGCACCGAATACACCTTAAACTGGTTGCCGCTCGGCGGCTTTGTGAAGCTCAAGGGTGAGCATGACGCCGACACCCGGCCAGGAACTTTTGGTGCCGCCAGCACACTAGCAAAAGCCAAGATTATGATGGCTGGCGTTGCCATGAACTTGGTGGCTGCTTTCTTGCTTTTGACAATTTTAGCGCTCGTCGGCATGCCGCAGATTGTCGACAACCAATTCGCCATAAAAAGCGACACGACAATTACAAAGCAGGCAACCACTAAAATAACAGTTGATAGCGTGGTGAAAGATTCGCCGGCTGCAAAGGCGGATTTGCAAAAGAATGACCAAATAATTGCTATCGGACCAGAAAATAATCTGGAAAAAGTGGCTGATGTAGCAGTACTGCAGTCGGTTAGTAAAAAATATGCCGGCCAAAATGTCGACATTAAGTACGTCAGGAATGGCAAAACTGGCCAAGTCGAAATAGTGCTTAATAGTACACAGGTTGTCGAAGCGAGTAAAAAATCAGGCGAGCAAAAAGGATATATTGGCGTTGGCCTGGCAGAGGAAACTAAAGGTATCACTGAGCAACGCTCCACTTGGTCGGCGCCAATTGTAGCGGCTGGAACAATGGCGCAGTTTACGGTGTTAACATTCCAAGGCTTAGGACATGCATTGGCGGGACTAGGTAGTACGATTGCCGGTTTGGTAACAAACAATGATGCTGCACGCCAAGCCGGTCAGACAGAAGCCAGTCGTCAAGTGTCAGGGCCAGTCGGTATATTTGTTGTACTCAAAAATGGCACGGAGCTAGGCTACCAATTTGTGCTGTTTGTAATTGCGATTATTTCGCTGAGCTTGGCAATTATGAACGCATTGCCAATTCCAGCACTCGACGGTGGCCGTTTGTTCGTGATGCTTGTATCAAGAGCAATCAAAAAGCCGCTTACGAAAGAGCTTGAAGAGGCGATTCACGGCGCAGGCTTTATGCTGCTTATTGGGCTGATCATTTTAATAACTGTGGTCGATGTAAAACGATTCTTCTAATGCAACGCGCACTATCAAAATTCTGGCCGGTTATAGCAACAATCCTAATTGGTATCGCCGTATTTATCGTTCCACAATTTGTGGCGGCATTTATTGTGTACAGCATAGCGGTGATTTTTGGTATATCAGAGGATACAATTCAGGAGTCGACGTTTGTACAATTTGTATTCACTTCATTTTCGTATGTGTTGGTCATACTTTTCTTGCTGTGGTGGATGAAGATGCTTCGGGAAACCTGGCGTAATATTGGTGTTAAAAAGCCACGTTTTAGTGATTTTAAATATACAATCGGCGGTTTATTTTTGTACTGGGCAGTGTATTTTGTTGGTATCGGCTTGGTGTCGCTACTAGTGACGTTGGATTTTGGCCAAAAGCAAGAAATCGGCTTTAGCACAGATGCAGCGGGTATCAATACGCTACTTATCTTTATTACCCTAGTTGTATTTGCGCCCATTGTAGAGGAAATTATCTTCCGAGGATTTTTGTATACGCGGTTCAGGCGAATTTTTTCAGTGAAATGGGCTGCAGTGGCAATAAGTCTGCTGTTTGCATCACTTCACTTGCAGCTGGATAGCGGCAATGCACCACTGTGGGTGGCAGCTATTGATACGCTCTTTTTGTCATTGGTGCTGGTGTATTTACGGGAAAAAACCGGCCATATCTGGGCTGGCGTAGGCCTGCATGCTCTTAAAAACTGCATTGCATTCATAACATTGTTTGTTTTACATGCTACTTAATGTGGTATAGAATGGGCGCATGATTGTTCACATGTATATTGCTTTGTTGCCGACACCCCCATCCGGGGTATAATGCAATTTGCGTAGATAATACCCCTTGCCACAAGGGGATTTTTAATTTTAACGATGAAAAACAATGTACAATAAATCCATACGAGAAGAAACAAAGGAACTTACGATGACAAACAGCATGCGACTTTCACAGCTTTTCACGAAAACGTCTAAAAATGTACCAGCAGACGAAACTGCCAAAAATGCTCAGCTTTTAATACAGGCTGGCTATGTTCATAAGGAAATGGCAGGCGTGTATGCATATTTGCCGTTAGGCTTGCGAGTTGTTGAAAACATCAAGCAAATAGTCCGCGAAGAAATGAATGCTGTGCAGGGT
>CAZGQU010000001.1:17069-36483 GCA_964527845.1 uncultured Candidatus Saccharibacteria bacterium
CATGACCAACCTGCAGCCAAGCGAAAACTGGGAGATAACCGGTCGCTGGAATGATGAGGTAGTGGATATTTGGTTTAAAACCAAACTCAAAAATGATATGGAGGTTGGGCTGGCCTGGTCACACGAAGAAGCGATTGTAAATATGATGAAGCAGTACGTCAGCAGCTACAAAGATTTACCAACAAGCGTATATCAGTTCCAGAGTAAACTTAGAAGCGGTATCATGCGTGGCCGTGAATTTGTCATGAAAGATATGTATTCGATGAGCATTGACGCAAAGCAACACGATGAATACTACAATGCAGTCATTGAAGCGTATAAAAGAGTGTATAACAGGCTTGGTATAGGCAAAGATACGTACGTAACATTTGCAAGTGGTGGCGCTTTCACAGAGTTTAGTCACGAATTTCAGACGGTTTGCGAAACAGGTGAGGACATAATTTATTTGCACCGGGATAAAAATATTGCTATTAACGAAGAAGTGCTGGATGACCAAAGTCTCGAGAAATTAGGGATTATGCGCGAAGAACTTGAAAAGGTAAAGAGTAGCGAAGTAGGCAATATATTTAATTTCGGTACCGATAAAAGCGAAAAAATGGACTTTGCTTTTACGAACGAAGCAGGCGAAAAACAGTTTGTACACCTTGGCTCATACGGCATCGGTGTCACGCGTGTCATGGGTGTGATAGTTGAGAAATTTGCTGATGAAAAAGGTATTGTGTGGCCAGAAGAAATTGCACCAGCTAAGGTGTATTTGGCACGGCTTGGGGATGATAAAGCAATTGTTGCGGCGGCTGATAAGTTATACACAGACTTGACTGAAAAAAACGCCCTGGTATTATATGACGACCGCGACAATGTACGACCAGGCGAAAAATTTGCCGACGCCGATTTGCTCGGTATCCCTTATAGGGTCGTTATAAGCGCAAAAACAATTGCACAAAATCAAGTTGAGCTCAAGAAGCGAACATCCGACGAGACTCAGCTTCTGGATTATGCCAGGGCAGTGGATATTCTGACTTTGAAGGCCTAACAAAACTTAAGGACAAACAACGGGAAGGGGATGAATATGATAAGTAAACAGTATAGTTTAACTAAAGAAGGTGTAGCGGAATTAAAAGCCGAATTAGAAAGTCTGATTGCTGCACGCAAAGAAATCGCAGAGCGGATTAAAACTGCTCGCGAGCTTGGCGATTTGGCCGAAAACGCAGAATACCAAACGGCACGCCAAGAACAAGAAAATAACGACAATCGTATCAGTGAGCTAGAGCACATTTTGGCAAATTCAAAGCTAATCACCAAGCCAAAAGGTGATAGCAGAGTTCAGCTTGGATCAACCGTGAAGTTAAAGGGTAAAGACGGAAAGACCAAAGAATTCCAAGTTGTCGGTACTGTAGAAGCTGACCCCCTAAACGGCAAAATTTCTGACGAATCACCAATTGGTCAGGCGTTGCTCGGCAAAAAAGAAGGCGAAGAGGTAGAGATTAAAACCCCTGTCGAAACCGCTACATACAAAATTACCGACATTTCGTAAGTAGTCTTGCTATACTCCATTCAGATGAGTGAATTATGAGCGCGAGGACAAACTTGTTACCGCACAATATTTTTAGGGTCGAGCAAGGCTTGGAAGTACAGCAGGCAATGTGCAAGGCCGCCGAAACCGGCCACGCGATTGTAAAAAATGCAATCGGCAGTGCGGCGCTCGTTGCCTTGGAAGCCGAAGCAGCGTCCTTACGACTTGAAGAGGGGGATCACATTACGAAGCCCATATACGAAGGCACTAAAAAGCAGATAACGCAGCTGCATGAGCGAGCGTATCATGAAATTGGTGACCCTGAAGTACCAGTGGCAACTCATATCACACGAGCTCTAGCAGCGCGTATAAAGCAACTCCGATTTCGTTATCCTGAGTTACGAGATTGGATGGCCACGGAAGCAGGCTATCAGCTGTACAGAGACGACCCAGAACGCAAATGTCATATTTCGCGGCACCGCGACCGCCGAAACGATAAATTACTGTCAGCTACCATTACCATAACTGGCTCAGCAATGGTACACATGTTTGATATCATCGACGATCCTGAAGATTACACCGATGGGAACGTGACCCAGACTGATGAGTTTCGTGCCTCACCCGGATCTATCATGTTTTTGCGGGCACCGGGGCTCGGCAGCGGTGAGCAAACTGTACATGAAGTATCGCGGCCAGAGGGAGATCGTTTAATCCTCAATCTTCGTATGCGCGACGATATTTTACCCCAACCATCTGAGACAAGCAGGCAATAATAGCGTATACTAGCAAGCAATATGGCAACACTAAAAGAACTTCGTGATGAGCGGTTACGCAAGCTCAGCGAATTAAAAAAACTCGGCATCAATCCGTACCCAGCTCAGACAAATCGGACCCATGATTTGCAAGCGATACACATGGACTTTCCGGAGCTGGAAGGCACATCAGTAACGGTCGTAGGTCGTATTGTTTCTATCCGCAAGTTTGGGAAGATTGCTTTTATTGTTATTAAGGATGATACAGACGAGCTACAGCTTTTTTGGAGAGCTACGGAAGGGGTGTCTGCCGACCGTGCCAATAGTGAGCTGCTTATAAGCGATATAGCTTTGCTTGACGCAGGGGATTTTGTTGAGGCCAGCGGAACCGTTATTAAGACGCAGACTGGTGAAGAGTCAGTTGAAATCACGAAGCTTCGGCTACTGACAAAAACGCTTCGCCCGCTACCGACCAAGCAGGACGGGTTTACTAACAAAGAAGAGCGTATGCGCCGTCGCTACGTTGACATGAATGTTAACGAAGAGGTCCGACAGCGATTCATCCGTCGGAGTAAATTCTGGCAGGCGACACGCAATTATCTTAATGAACATGGATTTACAGAGATAAATATCCCGGTTTTGGAACATACGACAGGCGGAGCAGATGCGAACCCATTTGTGACACACATGGATGCACTAGACCAGGATTTTTACTTGCGTATTAGTCATGAATTACCGCTAAAACGACTTCTGGGTGCTGGATTTGAAAAGGTGTATGACATAGGTCCGCGATTTAGAAACGAAAATTATTCTGACGAGCACCTGCCGGAGCACGTGGCCATGGAGTGGTATTGGGCGTACGCAAATTGGCGTGATGGTATGAAATTTATGACAGATATGTACCGTTACGTACTACATAATACCTTTGGTACTTTACAATTTAAGCTTGGCGACTTTGAGGTTGACCTAAGCCGTGAGTGGGAGGAGCTGGATTATGCGAAAGCTATTCAGGATCGCTATAATATTGATCCCCTTAATACGACTATTGATCAAGTTAAGAAAGCGCTGGCAGACAACCGGCTCGAGGTAGAACAAACCGAAAATCTAGCACGGGGGATTGATAAATTATGGAAAAACATTCGCAAAGATATCGCTGGCCCTGTATGGCTGGTAAACACGCCGCTTTTTATCAGTCCGCTCGCCAAAAAGAATCAAGATCGGCCTGATACGGTGCAGCGTTTCCAGCCCATAATTGCCGGTTCTGAGCTTGGCAATGGCTTTAGTGAGCTTAACGACCCGATTGACCAGTTGCAGCGTTTCGTCGAACAACAACAGATGCGTGATGCTGGTGACGACGAAGCCATGATGCTCGATATCGACTTTGTTGAAATGCTGGAATACGGTATGCCACCTGCATGTGGCTGGGGCTATAGCGAGCGTGTATTTTGGGTGTTTGAAGGTGTCACTGCGCGCGAAGGCGTGCCATTCCCGCAGCTGCGCCAAGAAGTCGACGAAGTTACGAAGACAATTTATCCTGAAATTTATAAATAGGGGACAATATTATGCGACACCAGCTACAGACTGCAATTTTCGCCGCGGGGTGTTTCTGGGGAGTGCAACGGCTTCGCCTTATGAGACAAACTACGTTTTTCTCATCGCGCCGAGCACGGAGTGAATCCGCGGCTCGGGCTGCTCTTTTCCTTGGTCAGAAGTGGGGCGCAAGCTTATGAAGCAAGAGCAGGCTATATTTGCTGCAGGCTGCTTTTGGGGAGTGCAGTATTATTTTGATCAAATACCAGGAGTTGTGTCGACAAAGGTAGGCTATACTGGTGGCCACACCGAACATCCAACTTACGAGCAAGTATGCACCCAGGCTACCGGTCATGCTGAAGCGGTTGAGGTTGTATTTGACCCCAGCCAGGTGACGTATGAAGTGTTAGTAAGGCATTTTTTCCGTATGCATGACCCAACACAATTAAACAGACAAGGACCTGATATTGGTGATAATTACCGTTCAGCTATCTTTTATGCGGACGAGGCACAAAAGCAAACTGCCGAAAAAGTGCGTGATGAAGTCCAAGAAGTGGTTTCTAAGTCAATCGTGACACAGATTGTACCTTCGGCTGAGTTTTATGAGGCCGAAGATTATCATCAAAAATATACTGAAAAAACCGGCTTTGGCATGTGTCACATACCTTACGCTCCGCTTGCTTAAATATTTTGCCTTAAGGGGCTGCGCATGGATCCACGCAATTTTAGGGGAGAGCAGGAGCGCTCCCGATTTATCGGGATCCGAATTTATTTCGGAAGCGACGATGAGAGGGGATATTCCCCTCTCATAAGCGAAGCGTGTGTGGTATAGTCTTTGATATGGCAAAGAGAACCACCACTGCAAAACGTCCCAATAAAGTACGCAAAAGTACTACTAAAAATAAAAAGTCTCCAACTAAACAGTCTGTACGTGCTGCATCTGTTGCTTCCAGCCCCCGTGCTCCTTTAATGCAGCGGATTCGTACCTCAGATATAAGCACCCAAACATTACACACATGGAATAAGTGGTTGGCAGTTTTGTATGGAGTAGGCGGTGTTGTGGTGCTATTGCTTAGCACAACCAAATTATTGCCAGCAACAACCGGCTTCTTAACTGCTGATTCGTTGTTGAGTGAAAAGGGCAAGCCAACTGTACTCGCAGCTGCCAATGAGCACTTGTTTGATGTCAATCTAGCCTATCTAGTAGCTGCTGCGCTCTTTTTGGCAGCTATAACGCACCTGGTTCTTATTACGAAGTATAAGCAGCGTTATCAGGAAGATATAGCGCGTGGCGCGAATCCAGTGCGCTGGGTAGGTTATGGTTTGAGTGCGGCGGTGAGTATAGTAACAATCGGGCTTTTAAGCGGCATATATGATTTTTCAGCACTACTAATGCTGCTGTCGTTGATAGGTGTACTAGCGCTTAGTAGCCTTATGGCAGAACGAGGAAATGGCAATGCTGCTTGGCTTAATTTTGCTGTTTTGTGTCTGGCGGGCGTAACCGTGTTGGTAGTTATCGGTATATACCTGGGCGGAGCTATCGTGCATGGCAGTGGCGATGTTCCTTCGTACTTGTACTGGGTGTATGGTGGTATGGTCGTTTTGGCTGCGGTTTTTGCAGCAAATATGTATTTGCGTTTGAAGCGGCCAGGGAATTATGCCTACATTGAACGAAATTATATGCTTTTGCATCTAGTCGCGTTGGTTTTATTGACGTGGCAAATATACGCTGGAGCATTGCGTCCTTGAGCGGCAAGCCAGCAATAATTTTTGATTTTGACGGCACCATAGCAGATAGCTTGCCGGTTGTTATAGCTATATATAAAGAATTACTGCCGCACAAAGCCGAGCTTACACAAGATGATTTCCGCCGCTTAAGGCGTATGCCGGCACATAAAGTTGCTCGAGAGCTTGGCATTCCGTTTTGGCGTGCTCCAGCTATGCTAAATAAGGGACGTCGGTTGATGCGTCAACGACTGAACCAAGTGAAGCTTTTCCCGGGCCTAGCAGAAGTTCTAAAAGAACTTAAGCAGCGAGGGCATCAGCTGTACATCGTAAGTAGCAATAGCACCAGTAACATAGATATATTTTTAGCCGAACACAGTATCTCGGATTGTTTTGTGCACGTAGAAGGCGGCTCAAGCTTGTTTGCGAAGGCAAAAGTGTTGCGCAAATTTATGAAAAGAGAAAAGCTGGATGTGCAACATACATTTTATGTCGGGGATGAAGCGCGCGATATTACTGCAACGCGGCAAATTGGCATGCCAATAGTGTCAGTTACGTGGGGTTTTAACGATGTTGAACTTTTGCGAGAAATGCAGCCGGAAAAAATTGCGCTTACTCCGGCTGATTTGCTTAAAATATTTGCATGATGGAAGAAGTAAAGATTGATAAATTGGTGCACGGCGGCCAAGGTATTGGTACGCTGAAAAGTGGCCAAAAGATATTCGTTTGGAATGCGTTACCTGGCGAAATAGTCAAAGCCCGGATTATCAAGAAAAAGCGCAGCTACGTAGAGGCAATTGCCGAAGAAATAATTCAACCGTCTTCTGAGCGTATTGAACCCGAAGAAGAAAATTATCTCGCCACCAGCCCTTGGCAGATTATGACGCTCGAAGCAGAAAACAAATACAAAAAAGCGATTGTGGAAGAGTTGTTTACGCACGAGGGAGTAGTACTCCCAGAATTTAACGATGTAGTACATGCTGATCAAACGTGGCATTACCGAAACAAAATGGAATATTCTTTCTGGGGTGACGACGATGGCATCCATATTGCGCTTTATAAACGCGGTAGTCATGGCAAGCAAATTGTAAGCGGCAGCAAGCTTGCGATGCCAGCAATTGATATAGCGGCGAATAAAGTCTTAGAGCAGCTTAATCAAATAGACATACGTGCCGGGGATATGAAAACAATTATTGTTCGGTGCAATCAAAAAGACAGAGTAGCCGCAAGTCTATTCGTAAAAACCAAGACCTTTCCGAAGCTTGTCTTACCAAATGAATTACAGGGGTTACAGGTGTATTATTCCAACCCCAAAAGTCCGGCTTCGGTACCGACAAAGCTGCTGTACGAGCTGGGTGACGTAACGCTTGCCGATAATTTACTCAACCGTGAATTCACGTATGATGTCGATTCGTTTTTCCAGGTAAATATTCCAATATTTGAGCAGGCCTTGCGGCGTATCAGTCAATTTTGTGATGAGCCCGTGCTGACAGATATGTATGCTGGGGCGGGCGTCATTGGCCTGTCAGTGGCTACAAAGCGGGTAGTGTTAATTGAGCTTGATCCGGCCACCGCTGCAATGGCACGCATAAACGCCACCAACAATGTTGTAGATGCGCGGGTAGTCGAGACCTCTACTGAACATGCACTCGATTATATCCGTTCGGATACCCCTGTTATATTTGATCCGCCACGTGCGGGTTTGCACAGAAGAGTTATTGAAAGAACGCTTGATGCAAAGCCGCCCAAAATTATTTATTTAAGTTGCAATCCAGCAACACAGGCTCGCGACCTAGCTTTGTTGCAAGAGACGTATACAATAGAGTGCTTTGCAGTATTCAACTTTTTCCCGCGTACACCTCACATCGAAACTCTGGCAATATTAGCAAAAATCTAGATAGCTATATCGCTTGTGCTTTTGTAAAATCGGCATATAATCTGACTTATGTAATCAAGGATCGCCATTGAACCGCATAACCAGTTTTTACCAAGAGACCACATGCCAGCAAACCAACCACAAGGAGTGATGTCTCCCCCATCAGCACCACACCATTCGCAGGCTTTTCCTCATCAAGCACAGCCTGCTGTTATGGCAGCGCCTGAAGAGCCTACCAACTCGCTATCGATAAACAATGATGATCCTGTGCGTCCAGTGCCAGTAGTGAGAGTGTTGAGTCCGCGAGGTGTTGAGTACGTCATGCTAACTATAGCTCTCTTTTTTGCTGCCGGCAGTCTTATTGGAGCGCTCCTAGCATTAGTAAACGGTGAAACGGATTTTTCTACCTTGTCATTTCCAGCTGCCACACTTTTAGTTAGTGTACCGGTGTTTGCATTTTTCTTTTTGCGACTTAAAAGAGCCGAACTCGCTAATCCGGAACTAAAGCTCGATCAAAGCAAAAGGCGCAGCACGCAGTTTACTCAAATTACCGCTTTCTTTATCTGTTTTGCAACGCTTATTGGTGTTATAGCCGAGCTGTTTTCGATCTTAGGCGGTGGCAGCGAGACCTCAATTTCAAAAATTCTTTTAAATGGTTTAGTTGTTATTGCTGTTGCTGGCGCAGTACTGGCATATTATTGGCAGGACGAACATAGAAAGTAAAATAATATGCCACCTAAGCTCAAAAAATACGCCATCGGACTGGCTGTCACCATGCTCTTTGTAGTGGGGCTGTCAGTGTGGCTAGTAGCACAAGCCGGCGTGGTAAAGGCGGATAATAAAGCATATGATACTGCCACGAAAATTGCAGATAAACTCAATGGTTATATTGACAGCGAACAAGTAATACCTGAATCTTTGTCGGATGCAAGCATACATAATGCACCAGATAGTGTTACATACACTAAAATTTCGGAAGAAAAGTATAAATTTTGTGTTGAATACAAGACAAATAGCTCCGGTATGGATACTGCAAGCTTGACTACGAGTGTCATGACAGGTTTGTATGGCGATATGTCGTCCGGGAATTATCCAGATGACGATAAATATGAACCCACAAGTTTGTACATAAACTACTACCACAAGAAGGGTCAAGATTGCCAAACAATAAAACCATATGTATACAAATCGTCGAATGTACTTGACGATTGGCTAAGACAAGATAACAGTACGTCGCTAGAAGATGTAGCCAAAGAATGCCCTTACGACTATAATGCCGCAGACCAAGAACAAGAGCTTAACAACTACTATAGCTGTATAGCAAAACAAGAAGAAAATAGAACAAACAATCGCGGTTCGGTACAATTACAATAAAAGTTTTGCCCAGAAGAACTGTATAATAGGCAGTGATGGCTAATAATTATTGGAGGGAGCGGAGTCTGCCGTATAAACCAGGGCAGAAGACGCCATATAAAGTTTCACGTTCGAAAATCGAGTTATTCATGCAGTGTCCCCGCTGTTTTTGGCTGGATGCACGCCTGAAAATATCTCGGCCAAGCTCGCCGCCGTTTAATATCAATAAGGCGATTGACGAGCTGTTTAAAAAGGAATTCGATCGTTATCGGGCAGCTGGCGAACCACATCCGATTATGGCTAACAATAAGCTTAAGGCAGTGCCGTACCAGCACGTAGATTTAGATAAATGGCGGCATAACTTCACGGGCGTAGTGGCGTTGCATGAACCAACGAATTTGCACGTATTTGGCGCAATCGATGATGTGTGGGTAAACGAGGTACAAGAACTGATCGTGGTGGACTATAAGGCGACAGCTAAGCAAGCAGACGTATCTATCGACTCAGAATGGCAGATAAGTTATAAACGACAGATGGAAGTCTACCAGTGGCTACTTAGGCAAAATGGCTTTGCGGTCAGCGACACCGGATATTTTGTGTATACCAACGCCCGGTTTGACCTCGATGGCTTTAATGATCGGGTGGAGTTTAAGACTAAGCTTATTCCGTACACTGGATCTGACGCATGGGTGGAAGTAACACTTAAAAAAATGAAAGCTTGCATGGAGAGTGACAGCATGCCGCCAATCGGTAAGGCAGCGATGGGCGGTCCATGTGAATTTTGCACCTATGCCCGGCAACGGACCGAACTGACGCTCGACCACCTGCAAAATAATAAGAAATAGTTATAATAAGAATCATGTTAGATATTCAGTTCATACGGGAAAACCCAGATACCATTCGCGAAAAATCAAAGCAAAAAGGCTACGACGTAGATATTGATAATTTGCTACAGCTCGATAATGAGCGCCGCGAGTTACTGACACAAGTTGAATCATTGCGGGCGCGTCGCAACGAAAATGCTGCCAAAATGAAAGGTGGTCAACCAGCACCTGAGCTAATCGAAGAAGGCAAGCAAATCAAAATAGAACTCGCCGAGCGTGAAAGCTACCTGAAAGAAACCGAGAGCCGCTGGCTCGAGATGCTTAAGCAGGTGCCAAATATGCCGCTTGATGATGTACCAGTTGGTGTCAGCGAGGATGAAAATGTCGTTGTTAAAACAGTTGGTGAGAAACCATCGTTCGATTTTGAGCCTAAAAACCATTGGCAAATTGGCGAAGCGAAAGGTTGGATCGATAAGGGGCGCGCTGCGAAAGTAGCGGGCGCACGCTTTGCGTACCTCAAAGGTGATATGGTGTTGCTTTGGTGGGCGCTACTTTCCTTTGCTACTACCAAGCTTATGGACGAAAGCTTCCTACGTACGCTTATTCAAGAAAATAATCTACAACTTAGCAGCAAACCGTTCATTCCAGTGTTGCCTCCACTAATGTTAAAGACAGATATATACGATGCAATGGATCGTCTCGAGCCACGCGATGACCGTTATAAAATTGAAGGCGAGGAGCTGTGGCTGCAGGGAAGTGCTGAGCATGTGCTTGGTTCGATGCACGCCGGTGAAACCATTCATGCAGCCGATTTACCGCTAAGGTATGTAGGGTTTGCTACTAGTTTTCGAAAAGAGGCTGGTACGTATGGCAAGGACATGGAAGGTATTTTGCGCATGCATCAATTCGATAAATTAGAGATGGAAAGTCTTACAGATGAATCAACCTCGAAAGACGAACATTTTTTGATGATTGCGATTCAGGAATACCTTATGCAGCAGCTTAAGCTGCCATATCAGGTGCTCAATAAATGCACGGCGGATATTGGCAAGCCGAACGCACGGGGTGTTGATATCGAAGTTTGGCTTCCTGGCCAAAATAAATACCGGGAAACACACACAGCAGATTATATGACTGATTATCAGGCCCGTCGTTTACAAACCCGCTACAAGACAGATACGGGTGAAATCAAGCTGGTACACACCAATGATGCCACCGCGTTTGCCCAGCGGCCCTTGATTGCGATTATCGAGAATTTCCAAACGAAAGAAGGTGACGTTGTTGTGCCAGAAGTCCTGCGGCCATTCATTGGCGGTAAGGAAGTGATATAGGGGAGCTCATGGCTGCAAAACTTGAAATAAGTACTCAGCATACAGCGCTTACAGACGACTTGCAAAAATACATCGCTAAGAAAATTGGCAGACTCGACAGATTCGCACCCCGCGTTGCTCGCGAAAGTATGCACATACAAGTCAAGCTCAAGGAATCGCGTGCCAAAGACAAAAAGCAATTTACGTGCGCCGTTATTGTTCATTTACCGCAGCAAGTACTAGAGGCAGAGGAGTCGACAATTAACATGTTTGCGGCTGTTGATATTGCCGAAACAAAACTGCGCCACCAACTCAAAAAATATAAAGAAACACACACAAAGCGGCGGGTGCATCAACGCTTGCTTCGGCGCCTACGCAACAGCTCTTAAGGCACTAAAAACCTATTTCACTTCTGTGCCTAAAAGAGTACAATAGTATCAATCGAGACACAAAGTCAAACATGGGAGAGTAACTGACGGTGAATATTGTTCTGAAAAAAATCCTGGGGGATCAGCAGGCGAAGACAGTGAAACGTCTGCGTAAACGGGTAAAGGCGATCAATAATTTAGAAGACACTTATAAAAGGATGTCCGATAAGCAGCTGCAGCAACAGACTGATGTGCTAAAAAAGCGACTTAAAAAGGAGTCGCTGGATGCAATATTGCCAGATGCTTTTTCCCTAGTCCGTGAAGCGGCGGGCCGCGTGCTCGGCATGCGCCATTTTGACGTGCAGTTTATCGGCGGCATGGTGCTTCATGAAGGCAATGTCAGCGAAATGAAAACCGGTGAAGGAAAAACTTTGGTTGCTACCGCGCCGGTGTACCTCAACGCGCTTACTGAAAAGGGCGTGCATGTGGTGACCGTGAACGATTATCTAGCACAACGCGATGCTGGCTGGATGGGACAAGTTTACAGTTTCTTAGGCTTACAAGTCGGCGTTATTATCGCCGAAGAATCGTATATTTATGATCCGAAATATACCAACAAAGACCATGAAGATGAGCGGTTTCGGCACTTGCGTCCTGCTACACGCCAGGAAGCCTATGCGGCTGATGTAACGTACGGTACCAATAATGAATTCGGGTTTGATTATTTGCGTGATAATATGGTGCGTGAAACCAGCCAATTACGGCAGCGTCCACTTCACTATGCGATTGTCGACGAAGTTGACTCTATTCTGATTGATGAGGCTCGAACCCCATTGATTATTAGTGCACCTAGTGTTACGAGCGGTAGTGCGTATGCTCAGTTTGCGAAGGTAGTGCGTCAGCTCAAGCGCGATGAAGACTACGATGTTGATGAAAAGCAAAAAACCGTCATTTTAACTGACGAAGGTGTTGAAAAAACTGAGAAAATCCTTGGTCTTCCAGGTTTGTATGCCACCGAAAATATCCGAACGATTTATCACCTTGAACAAGCGTTGCGCGCCCAAGCGCTCTTTAAGCGTGACAAAGACTACGTAGTAACCAAAGATGACGAAATTGTAATTGTCGACGAATTTACCGGACGGCTTTTGCCGGGCCGACGTTATAACGAAGGTCTACACCAAGCGATTGAAGCTAAAGAGGGCGTCGAAGTCCAGCAAGAAAGTATGACGCTGGCAACAATCAGCTTCCAGAACTACTTCCGTTTGTACGAGAAACTGGCTGGCATGACCGGTACGGCAATGACCGAGGCCGAGGAATTTCATCAAATTTATAAACTTGACGTGGTAGAAGTGCCATCAAACCGGCCGCTCGCCCGCGAGGACCGCTCTGATAGAATATACAGAACCGAAAAAGGCAAATTCAAGGCGATTGCCCAAGAAATAAAAATGCTGCACGCTAAAGGGCAGCCGGTGCTGATTGGCACGGTGTCTATTGAAAAGAACGAGTTGCTTGGCCATTTGCTCACCAAAGAGGGCGTGCCGCACCAGGTATTAAATGCTAAAAATAACGAACGCGAAGCCGCCATTGTTGCCAAAGCAGGCGAAAAGGGAGCCGTAACGCTGGCCACCAACATTGCCGGTCGCGGTACTGACATTGTGCTCGGTGAAGGTGTGAAAGAGCTTGGTGGTTTGTTTGTACTTGGCTCAGAGCGACACGAATCACGGCGTATTGACAACCAGTTGCGAGGCCGCGCCGGACGTCAAGGCGATCCGGGTACGACACAATTTTTCGTTAGCACCGAAGATGATTTAATGCGGGTGTTTGGCGGTGAGCGTATTGCTAATGTTATGAATCGCTTAAATGTTGCCGAAGATGTGCCAATTGAAAACCGCATTATTTCGCGCAGCCTTGAAGGTGCTCAAAAGAAGGTAGAAGGCTTTCATTTCGATCAGCGAAAAAACGTCGTGAAGTACGACGACGTGATGAACCGCCATCGTAAAGCAACCTATGCTATTCGCGCAGAAATTTTACACAATGCCGACGTCAGCAAACGTATAAAAGTATTTATAGAAGAAGAAGCTCGCGCTATGCTAACATCTTCGCTTGTCACGACTGACGAGTTTGAAGAAGTCATTCGCGAGATCTTCCCGCTAGACGAAGCAGCGCTTGATCGTTTGTTCGATTCTGAAGCCGACAAAGTTGCTGACGTGCTGATAACAGAAGCTAACGAATTGTATGCTGCGCGTGAGGCGGCCTTTACGCCAGAAATCTTGCGCAAAGTAGAGCGCGATATCTATTTGCAAGTACTCGATAATCTCTGGATGGAGCACTTAGAAAATATGGAGCATCTGCGCGAAGGCATACACTGGACAAGTGTTGGTCAGCGTGATCCTTTGGTAGAATATCGGCGCCAAGGCCAGATACTCTTTGAGGGCATGCAAGCCACGTTGCGCCATGATATTTTGCGGACACTCTTCCATGCTGAGCCAGTGCGTGAAGAAGATTTGGAGCGAGCAACCGAAACAGAGCTTACGCGAGCAGCGCGACAATCAGTCAGTAACGCCGATCAGATTACTGCAGCTGAGAGTGTTAATGTCGGTACTTCTGAGACAAAAAGGTTTGCAGCACAAGCTGCCAAAGCAGCTGACAAAAAACGCAAAAAAACTCGCAAGGCAGAACGTCAACGTAAAACAAAGGCGCGCAAGCGTCGTTAATGGGTGGAGCTGAAAGAATACATAGAGCGTGAAACATACTGTTCAAGAACTCGAGCTTACAAACGGGGCTAAAGGCTTGCTGATCCATATACCTGACGCTACAGTGGTGTCGCTGGAGTTGAATTTCCGTGCCGGCGAATACTTGGTAAAAGACAGCAAATGGGAAGCGCCGCATTTGATGGAACACGTGCTGCTCGGTGCCAACAAGCAATTCCCAAAGGCCAGGGTATTCCAGGCTGAATTTGAGAAAAATGGAGCGTACAATAACGCATCGACAAGTGCATACGACATCACATATGAAGCGGAATGTGCTGATTTTGAGTGGGAGCGTATTTTAGATTTAACACTCGTGGCAATCAGTGATCCGCTATTTTTGCAAGAGGAATTTGCGGCCGAATTCGGCAACGTTCGCGAAGAGCTTTCATCGCGTTCCAATAATCATTTCCGCCACCTAAGTTTGGCGCTTCGTGAAACGTACGGCTATGCCGCCAAAACTGACCAAAGACGTCTTGAATTAATGGAAAACGTCACCATCGAAGATATCCAGGCGCATTACAGACGGACCCACACGACGTCGAATATGCGATTTGTTATCGCTGGCAACATCACGCCGACCCGCGAAACACAGATCAAGCACATGCTTGAGAATATCGCATTACCAAAGGGCCGCGGGCGCTTTGTGCTGCCCAAAGAGAAGCCACGACGTTTAGAAAACCCACTTTATATTCATAATGATGGTGTAAAAAATGTCTATTTTTATCTTGATACGTTTATGAATCGTCGCATGGAAGAACCAGAAATTGATGCATTGGGCCTAGCAAATACGCTGCTGGTTGAAACGCTGTATTCCAAGATTCTTGGTACAGCCCGCGAAAATGGTTTGGTGTATGGCATGAGTTCAGGCTTCGGCCAAGCGCTCTTAAACAGTAACTGGTGGATCGGTGCCCAAGTACTACCGAAAAATGCACCGCAGCTATTTGAAATTGTTGTGCGTGAGCTCAATAATGTATTCGAGGGTGATTTGGCCGGCGCTGACATCGTCGCTGCCCAGCAATATGCGCTTGGTCGTTTTCAGCGGAGTGCCCAAACAGTCGGCGGTACGGCGACGGGTTACAGTGGACAGTATTTCTTCGATGAGACGATAGATGACTATTACCAGGTACCGCGACGTATTAAACAGGTCAACAAAGACGCAATTGTTAATATTATGAAAGCCTTGTTTGCCGATAATGTGTGGGGTTTGGGTGTTTTGGGTTCGTGCGGCGAGCCGTTTGCCGAGCAAATTCAACACACTGTATCAGTACTTTGGCCAGATGGCGCCGAAAACGTACAATAGGTGTATGGAGCAGTCAAAACAACTAGAACAGTTACAAGAGCAAGTGAACCAGGCTTGGCAAAGCTTATCAATGGATGCATTGCTAGCCGAACAGGAATCGCTTGCTCAGAAAATGACAGACTCTGACTTTTGGAGTGATGTCGAGACGGCGCAGCAAATTTCAAAGCGTCAGGCTGCGCTAACTACACGCACTGAGCCGTGGGTAAGTCTAAAACAGGGAATCACCGATATGCTCGAGCTGGCTCAAGCGAACGATCCGAGCTTGAATGGCGATATCGAGACGCATACTCAAGAACTGACCAAAATTTTTAATAACCTCAAAGACGAATTAAAATTTTCTGGCCCTTATGACAATCACGACGTTATTCTGACGATATATGCCGGCGCTGGCGGTACCGACGCACAAGATTGGGCACAAATGTTACTCAGAATGTATGTTCGCTGGGCAGAAAAAGCAGGCTATAAAGCAACAATGATTGACGAGTCGACAGGAGATGAGGCTGGAATAAAGAGCGCTACGCTGGAGCTTGACGGGCAGTTGGTGTACGGCAAATTAAAGGGTGAGCATGGCGTGCATCGGCTGGTACGGCTAAGTCCATTTAACGCTGATAATTTACTTCAAACAAGATTTGCAAAGGTAGATATGCTGGCAAAAATAGAGCAAGATTCAGAAGTTGAGATAGACGATAAAGATCTACGTATTGATGTATACCGAGCGGGCGGTCATGGCGGCCAAAGTGTTAACACGACCGATTCGGCAGTGCGTGTGACACATATTCCTACTGGACTATCAGTCGCAATTCAGAACGAGCGCAGCCAACTGCAGAACAAAGAAACGGCAATGACTATTTTGCGGTCTCGTTTGGCACAGCTCCAGCTTGAACAACATAAGGATACAGTGGCCGAGCTGAAAGGCCCGAACCAATCCGCTGAATGGGGCAATCAAATTAGGAGCTATGTGTTGCACCCGTACAAACAGGTCAAAGATCTGCGTACGCGTTACGAGACTAGCGATGTCGAAAGCGTCCTCGACGGTGATCTGGAAGGGCTTATCCAAGCGTATTTAGAACATGGGCTAAGTACCAGTGCATAAGCTTTTCTGGTATACTAATAATAGTAATGATTTTGTTGGATAGGGTAACAAAAACGTATGGAAAGACGGGGTCACCAGCACTTGATCGCGTGAGCCTGCACGTACAGCCAAAGGAATTTGTGATTGTTGTCGGCCAGAGTGGTGCCGGCAAATCGACGTTACTGAAGCTGCTAACCCGCGAAGAGCGGCCGACCAGTGGCAAAATTATCATTGGCGGCATAGATTACGACAAACTAAAAGATAAAAATATTCCACTTCTGCGGCGCAAAATCGGCGTAGTGTTCCAGGACTTTAAGTTGTTGCAAAATCGTACTGTGTTTGAGAACGTAGCTTTCGCGCTCGAAATTGTCGGTATGAGTAACCATGAAATTAAACATACCGTTCCAAAAGTGCTCGATATCGTAAACCTAAGAGGCAAGGAAAAAAGTATGCCGCTTGAGTTATCTGGCGGTGAGCGCCAGCGTGTGGCGATTGCCAGGGCGATTGTCCGGCAGCCAAAAATTCTGATTGCCGACGAGCCGACAGGCAACCTTGACTCAAAGCACGCATGGGACGTTATTGCAGTACTGGAAAAAATCAATCGCTTTGGCACGACCGTATTATTGACGACACATAACCAAGAAATTGTGAACAAATTAAAACGCCGTGTCGTGACAATCCAACACGGTAAAATCGTCAGTGATCGCGCCCACGCTAGCTACAAGATATAGATTATGCAAAGAAAACTCATTACATTTTGGCGGATTATACATACTGGAGTCGTGAATTTCTTCAGGAACCTATCGCTTGCTATTGCGGCTATGGCGGTAATGGTCGTGACGCTGACTATTATTTTGCTGTCGGTCGTCGTAAATACGACCTTATCGGGTACGATTAGTCAGATTACGAACCGTATAGATATTTCAGTGTATTTGAAAGACGATATAACACCTACGCAAACCAAGGAGCTTATTCGGGATCTTGAAGCGCTGCCAAATGTTGAAAGCACTGGTTATTTATCTAAAAGCCAGGCGCTCGAAGCCTACAAGAAGGAAAATGCCAACAATGAAGAACTATTAACCGCTATTAACCAGACCGACAACCCGCTGCCAGCAACTGTCCGTGTCAAACCGGAGGATTTAGATAAAATCCAGGGCATCCAAGCCTTCTTGGAAAAACCTGATAATAAAAAGCTACAATCTGAAGAGCCATCGTACTCAGGTGATCGTAAGGAAGCGATTGATAAAATCAGCCACGCGGCTAATATCTTGCAGCGCGTGGGCATTGCGGGCGTCTTGCTGTTTGCGATTGTATCGGTATTGATTATTTTCAATACTATCCAAATGGCGATATTTAACCGCCGAGACGAAATAGCAATTATGCGCTTGCTTGGCGCGAACACATGGTACATTCGTGGTCCATTTGTGGTTGAAAGTGTCGTTTACGGCATTATCTCTGCGCTTATATCCATCGGCCTGATTAATGCGCTGTTTGTTGCATCGTCATCTGCTCTGCAGGCAAGTAGTTTAGGGCTTTTGGATATCGCATATGCGCACACGTATTTTAGTCAGCATTTTTGGACACTTCTATTCGGACAATTGGCGGTCGGTATTATCATTGGTGCTGGCTCATCAGTTATTGCAACCCACCGTTATCTCAAGTTCAAAACCAGCAAATAACGCGTCGCCAAAGCTTGCTGAATGTGGAGGCTAGTTTTCTCCAAAGCCTCTTTACAAACAGTATAAAATAGCGTATGATTATTACCGTAAGCATTAAAAACAAAAACCATGCTTAAAACAAACACCATCCGCAATCAATGTCTCTCGCTGAGCAGTCACGCAAAAACCGGGGCAGCTCTGACTGTGGTGGGTATATTTGCAGTGAGTACGATTGCTATGCCAATGCTGGTGAGCGCCGATCAGTTTGATGAGCAAATACGGGCATTACAAAGTCAAAACAACCAAACAAAATCCCAAGTAAGTACCCTAAAGGCACAGGCAAGCTCCTACCAGGAAGCGATCGCTAACCTTCAGAACGAAATAAATGCCGTTCAAAATTTGATTAATGAAAACGAAGCCCGTCAAGCGGACTTAGAACAGCAGATTAAAGTACAAGAAGCGGAGCTCGCCAAGCAAAAGCGAGTCTTGGGCGAGAACATCAAAGCGATGTATGTCGAAAATGAGATGTCAACCATTGAAATGCTAGCAACCAGCAAAGACTTGAGCGATTTTGTTGATAAGGAGACGTACAGAAACGCCGTCCAGCGCAAAATCCAAGATACGATGGCTAAAATTACCAAGCTACAAGACGAATTAAATAGCAAAAAGCAGCAAGTAGAGGCCTTATTGAAGGAGCAGCAAGCTCAAAGAAGTAGTCTGGATGCTAACCGAGTAGAGCAGGCTAATTTACTGGCTATGAACCAGAGCCAACAGGCTGATTTTAATGCGCTTCTTAAATCGAATAATGACAAGATTGCTGACCTACGAGCACGACAGGCTGCTGAAAACGCACGCTTGTTCGGTTCTGGCGGTGGCGTTATCGGTGGCGGTGGTTATCCATGGGGCGGCGCAGCCTGCTTACACACCGGCCAAGTTGACGGACCATGCCCAAACTACGATTGGGCAGTCGGGGGTTCTATCTGGAACTGGTCGACAGGCGGCTACGGCTATCGTAACTGTACCGATTGGGTATCGTGGCGTATTCGTTCAACTGGGGGCTATGTACCATCAGGACTTGGTAATGCCAAAGAATGGGATGATCGTGCACCAGGATACGGTTACCGTGTGAGCAATACGCCAGAGCAAGGCGCGGCCGCTGTAAGTAATGCCGGTGATTATGGGCATGTTATGTATGTTGAATCGGTTAGCGGCGATGGCTCAATACTAATCAGTGACTATAACCGGGCTGGCACGGGCAAATACAATACGGCAACATTAACCCGAGTCGGTCCTGGTCAATACCGGAATGGCTCAAATGGTGCAGTATCGACTTTGACCTTCGTAATATTCAAATAATACGACAATATCTACCACAATATAGGG
>CAZGQU010000002.1:0-29340 GCA_964527845.1 uncultured Candidatus Saccharibacteria bacterium
AATTCCTATGCTTTTTATTGTTGAATCTGTTTACAGTATAGCTTGTCCCGTATGCTTCGCCAGCTGCTTTTATTCATAGGACTATGCGGGCTATTTAGCCAGGTTGCTTATGTAAGTACTCAATTTTTGGCGGAAGGTTTCATCCGAGAATGCTTCGGCATGTTTGGCGACATCTGCTGCTTTGTATTTTGTAACGTCAAAGTTCTGTAAGGCTTTCGCGAGCGAGTCGACTGTTTGGGCTTCAAAGAATTCGCCGGTTTTGCTGGGAATAACGTAATCGAGCGCGCCGCCTGCTTTGTATGCAATGACGGGCGTGCCAGCTGCAATTGCCTCGACGGCTGTGATGCCAAAATCATCAATGCCAGGGAAAATAAGCGCTTGCGCGCTTGCAAACTCACGCTCCAAATCCTGGTCAGATATGCGTCCTAAAAACTCTACACCCGGACCAGCAAGCGAACGCAACCGTTTGTTGTCTGGACCGTTGCCGATGACCTTCAGCGGCAGATTAAGTTTTGAGCAAGTTTGCACTGCGAGATCAAAGCGTTTATATGGAGTTTGGCGGCCAGAAATTAAAAAGCTCTTGCGCTCCAAGTGTTTGTTCTCTTGCTTTTGGAAACGGTCAAAATACACTGGCGGGTGAATGATAACCGAATCTCGGCCATAGTATTTTTTAATCTCGGCCTGTATATGACCAGAATTGGCAATTAAGTAATCAGGGCGCTGTGCGGCTTTGTAGTCCCACCGACGCAAAGGGCCCACAAGTATACGAAGGCCAATTCGTGCGAGCCAATCGAGCCGGCCAAACCCGGGATGTTTTAAATATTCATCGTAACGGCTCCAGTAGTAGTGTGTCGGAGCATGGATATACGCCAGGTGTAGCGTATTAGGACCTGTCTTTATGCCTTTTGCTTCAGCACCTGAACTACTGATAACAAGGTCAAATTTATCTAATCGTAAACTGGAAAACCACCAGATTCTCAACCAGGGAATAAACTTACGAATTTTCCCTAGGTATTGCAAGTTGCCAGTGACAACTTTGTTATCTAATCGTTTCCGCCATTCTTTTGTGCAATACGAAGTATAAATCGGAGCGTTCGGATAAAGTTTATGTAATTGTTCTACTACCAATTCAGCGCCACCGCCGACGAGCCAATCATGTACAATTACAACTTTTAACGGACGCTTTGTCATTTACTTTGCTCCGGTGCGATCGAGCACGATCCGGATGGTTTTGAAAAGAATAGTGACATCAAGCCAAAAGCTCCAGTTCTGCACGTAATAAATATCAAGCTTTCGGCGCTCATCAAACGGTATGCCCCGTCGACCCGATATTTGAGCCAGTCCGGTAAGTCCGGACTTGACACTCAGAATGGTGTGTTTCTTGGCGTAGGCGTCAAGCTCTTCTGGTACGAGTGCGCGCGGCCCTACTAGGCTGATATCGCCCTTTATGACATTAATTAACTGGGGTAATTCATCGAGGCTAGTGCTGCGCAAAAACTTCCCAAATCGGCCGAACCGTGGATCGTCTGGTAAGTAATCACCGTTATCGCGGTAGCGCTGGATGAGCTCGGGTTGCCCCATTTGCGCAAATGCTTGTTCTGGCGAAAGGCCATTGTAGGCACCGCGTGAAGTCTGAAATTTGTACAGCTTAAATTCATGATTAAATCGCGTTAGGCGGGTTTGTTTGAAAAATATTTTGCGATTCACACACAAATTAATAAGTGCAATAAGCATCATTAGCGGTGACATTATGATAAGCAAAATACCGCCGACAATAATATCGAAAATCCTTTTTACTATTCGACCCCAGCCAAGTAGCGCGGTTTGGTGAACTGCAATAACCGGGATTGACGAACGGAACAAGTCAACGTCCAGGTTGCCAACAAATAATTCGGTGTTGCCTGGCACAAAGCGGTAGATAATGTGATGGGTTTGTGCGTACTCCAGAATCTCTTGGTTGCGTGTTTCGTCGCTATATAGTTCGGTCTGAATGATGCCATGCAATGGTTGACTATCCACTGTTTCTAATGCCTCCTGGAATGAGCCAAAGTCGGCTGGTATTTGGCGGCGCTTATCGCCGACGACGCCGATCACTCTATAACCTGATGTGCGACTGTCTTTTAAAAACTCTCGGAGTTCTTCGGCCCGTTCGGTATTGCCGACCAGCAGAACACTAGTAATACCTATATTGTAATGAAATAGCATAGTGCGGACTGCGCGGGCAATGGTTCGGAATAAGAGTAGGAATAAGAAGCTTAGCACAAGCCCATACACAGGCACTAACTTAGCTGGGAAAATCGGCTCAATCGTAAAGTATTCCCAAAAAATAACAAACAGAAATCCGATAAATGAACCAATTAACAATCTGCCAGCTTCGACAAATCGCTTTTCGTAAATAGAGGTGTTATACAGCCCGAGCAGCGCAAAAATTAATATCCAAAACGGCAATAGTGTTGCGAATATGCCAATATATGTATCGGCCGACACTTGGTTTGGAAATGGGTTATTACTAAGTGTAACGCGTAGTATGTATGCACCAGCAAAGGCCGCGAGAAGCGCTAATAAATCCCCTGCCACCAAGCAAATACTGTAGATAAATGAGATACTGTTTTTCATTAGAGCTTATGAGGGAGTTTTAATTCTATAATGTACACGAGCTTCATATACAATAGATTGTAACATCTATGACTTCAAAGTTACCTCGTAGCACTCACCAATTTTGTCTCGCGATTATTGTGCTGATTCTGGTACTCGTGCCATTTCATGCGACTCTTACGGTTTGGTTGTCGAGTATAGTTGGCCATTACACGGCGCTTCGACTATGGAAAGAAGCGCTCCTGCTTGTACTTAGTACAGCGATAGTCTGGCTGGTGATACGAGATAAAACGTTACGTTTGAGGCTAAGAGAAAATCACTTTTACCGCACGACTTTTTATCTGGCGGGCACATATGTAGTGCTAAGCATAATGCTGGGCGGATTGGCACTTTTACGGCACGATGTGACTGCCAAAGCACTCGGCTACGGACTCATTAGCAATCTACGGTTTTTGCTATTTTTTGTACTCTGTCTAGTCATTGGAACGTATTTTGGACCATGGCTGAAACATAACTGGCAAAAGGTCGTACTTTGGCCAGCCGTTTTAGTAATTGGGTTTGGGTTGTTGCAGTTATTTGTACTGCCTGTTGATTTCTTGAAACATCTTGGCTATAACACTGGTACCATTACGCCGTATATTGCAGTTGATCAAAAGGTGGAATATGCACGTGTACAGTCAACACTGCGGGGCCCAAACCCTCTAGGGGCCTATTTAGTGCTTATTGTGCCGGTGTTAGTCGGGTTGTTTGTTGGTCGGCGCAGCCGCTATGTGCGGATTGGCGTCATGCTCTTGGGTGCGGTAATTGTACTCTTTGGAACATATTCTCGTAGTGCCTGGATTGGGACAATTATCGCGACTTTAATTGTGATTTGGGCACTAATCCGTTCAGTGCGACTTCGTAAAATATTGCTAATCAGCAGTGTCAGTTTATGTATTATTGGCGCGGGCATTACGTATGGGCTACGCAATAATGATTTTGTACAAAACACCCTATTTCACACTGATGAGACGTCGCAATCTGCCAGCAGCTCAAACGAAGACCGGGCAAACGCGATTACCGAGGGTATAAAAGATATCGTCCACCAGCCGTTTGGTAAAGGAACGGGTACGGCTGGCCCAGCATCGGTGTACAACAATAATAATGTACGGATTGCCGAAAATTATTTTATCCAAATCGGGCAAGAAGTTGGTGTTATTGGGCTAGGTTTGTTTGTTGCAATATGCGCGGTGGTCGGCAATCAATTATGGCGTGTGAAAAATGGTGATATGCTGGCACTCGCTTTGTTCGCAAGCCTTATCGGGCTTAGTGCTGTTAATTTGCTGTCCCACGCTTGGGCGGACGACACGATAAGTTATCTCTGGTGGGGGTTGGCTGGGCTTACTATTGGTAGCACTGTCATAAAAGCTAAATCACGCACATGACCCCCAAGCATAAACCTTTGTATATCCAATTTGCGCAGTATATGGTTGGTGGTGGATTGTGGTTCGTGTCGGGATATATTATTTTCGCACTGTGTTATGGCGTACTAGGATGGTCATGGTGGACGGCAAAATTGTTGGCCGATATCGTTGGCTGGACGCTGAACTATCTAGTGCAGCGGTACTGGGCGTTTGATAATCCACTGCTTGAAACCCAGGAAATTAAGGTGTCAGCGAAATATGTGCTTTTGATGATTGTGAATACGGCAGTGGACTTTGCGATTGTTGGCGGCCTGAAATGGCTTGGGTTAACGCCATTTATCGGGCTGTGGGTAGCGGCCAGTTTCTTTACGGTTTGGAACTATGTATGGTACAGATTTTGGGTTTTCAAACCCAAAAGCTAGCACCACTTTAGCCTGCCTGCGAGCAGAGCTCGCAGCGCCGCTAAAGTTTTTGGCGCAGGCTAGCATTTTCTGCTGCGATGCTCTCGCGGCGTACTATTTGTACGCCTCTGTCCACTTCTCGCAGAGAAATACTAGCCCGCATCCAAATGCTAGCTTTTACAGTGCAGAAATAATAGTTTATTCGATATACTACAAATATGAACGAAAACCAAACAAAGGCAATTCGACCGAGTAAAAAACAACGAGAACTACTTACTTTTATTGAGGCGTTTATCGGCAAGCACGGCTACAGCCCGAGTTATAGGGAAATAATGGTCGGTTGTGACTATACCTCTGTCGCCACGGTGGCGCTGCATATTAACAGCTTGATAAAGCGTGGTCATTTGCGCAAACGCGACCGCAGCGCTCGTTCGCTTGAGGTTGTTAAAGAATCGGCGGATGCGGCAAAACCAACTACCAATCAAGTGCAGCCTGATGAGGAAAAATGGCTGGTTGAAAAAGTTGAACATTACTTTAAGCAGGCCGAAGCCGCTGCCGAATTGCCACCGCGTATCGTCGAAGAACTAACCGTATTAGTATCATCACTCAGAGTGCTTGGGATGGAGGGTGCTGCCCAAAGTTTCGTGCCACGCCTCAGCACGCTGAAGGAGCGCGAAGCGGCTGAACCGACAAGCTAATTTATAGGAGTGATATGTATCGATTTGGACGTAAGAAAAAACATAAATTACGGAAGTATACACGACTTGGTATAGCTTTAGTGGTTATCGCTGGAGTGGGGGCGATAGGTATATTTCTGTACGACATACTGTCCGAGAGCGATGAAGCTACCATAAAAACTTCGCAAACCATTACCCGCGAATTCGCACCGCCACCCACCGAGGAGAAGCTGTTTAACCAGGGTTTGTTTGAATTAAAGTTACCGCCAGATTGGGAGCTAAAAGAACATGTTACTGATCAGTTTAATCGCTACACATGGCAGGCAGCTAAGAAAAATGCCGATAACCGTTGGCTGGAAATATATGTTGATAGCTTGCCTCTAAGTACCGCGGTGAATCGTATTGTACCAGTGAGCATTGCGAATAATGGCATTACTATTGCGGCGCCAATTTCTGAAAACTGCACGACTTTTACTGGTACACAGGGTCCGAATGAAGCGCCTGATAAAGCTGTGCCGGTTATTACTACTAAGTGGGAGAATGTGGTATTTGATTGCGACATGGCTAACTATATCCGCAACCTTGTTGGTGTGGGTGTAGAAGGAAATGAAAAGGGGATAACACTTACAAGTCCTACCTCTGGCCCGCACAAGTTTTTCATTATTTACACTGACCACAATTATCGGCCAGATTATCAAATCCTAGAAAGGGCGCTTACCAGTTTTACGCTAAAATAGCGTACAAACGTTACCAAAATTACTATATCTAGCGTAGGTAGTTTGGTGCTACACTACGGGTACTTTACAAATTATCCGGAATCAGGTGTAAGTCCTGAGCTGTGCCGCAACTGTAAGGACATGAGACAAACCTAGCGGTTTTTCTCATCGCTCGTCGGCGAAGCCGAGTTTAGCTAAAGCAAAACCGAGCTCGCTGCTCTTTTCCCTTAGGGAAGGTGAAATGTCTAAGCCAGATACGGAAATAAGTCTCCCGAGCAGGAGCGAAGGCTGTGTTAAAGCCCCTTCACTATGCTCGTAGGTAAGAAGGGAATATTCATGGCCGTTGCAGCTGCAGAAACAAATACATATCTTACTAATCTCGCGCATGCAGAGTCGATCCTTGTGCCAGAAATGGCAGAAGACGAGTCGGCGCGTTGCCGAGCCGCGCGATTTATTGGTGCTTGCGCTGTAGAAAATACAGAAATACATATTGAAGCTGCAGAGACAACTCGACCGATCGAATCTCTTTATGATGCAATCCATAAAGCAAAGGAAGGTGATAAAACAGCTCGAAATCTTGTAAGAACAAATGCGCGCACCGACGTTATTGAGCGCACCATAAAGTCTGGACATGTTATGAAAGTTGACTTACATGTTAATGAAGCAGGCAAGATTCAACAGCATGGCCAAAGTATGGAATCTGTACAGGCAAACAGCCTACGCTTTGCAGCAAATAATTGGCAAATACGTGAACGAACCGAAGCTGAGACGACAAACTCATTCAGGATAGAACAGTTGTATCATTCAGGTACATTGGAAGAGTATAGCTTTGTAGTATTCTCTTGTGCAGCTGATAATATGAGCCACGAAGCTATGGAGCAGGCTGGGTTTTTTACTGAAACTATGAGCTGCGCCATACAAGTTACAGCAGCGGAAGAGGATAGACTTACTACAGAGACCGCATTTGTTGCAGGAATAAAGCAATCAGGTGCAGAGCGTACGGATATTGCTACAGTTATCGCAATCGCGGAAAAGCTTGGGGTTAATTTGCACGGTAAAAGTGCTACTGAAATCTTGAATACACCGCTACTTGTGCCTAATGTGCTTATACAAAATGGCGCAATCGATATGGTAAGGCTTTGGGATGAATGCGGAGGGGATACATTCTTTGGTGAAGTCAGGGAAAAGCAGGACTATCTACAATATCGCAATCAGTGTGAAGAACGTGAACGTATGCTACAGCCCAAAGTTGAATTGATAGTCCAGGAGCTTATTAATGAAGCTCCTTTTATCAGTGATCGGGTGGAAGCAACTAAACGACTACATAAGATAAGCGGCAAACATATGGTCCAGCAAGCTATTTTTGATACTTCGATTGATTTGCGCGTGTTTGGATCAGTTTCGGCTGCTCAGATTATGGAAGCTCGTCAATATTTCGAACAAGGCGACCATGAACGTGGCCTAAATAAGATGAACGCGGCAATAAAGAATGATCAATCAAGTTCATGCCCAGGTGGTGCCTCCGGTGAATCATCGCGTACAGATAATAAAAATGCAGAAGGTGAAAATTCATGTACTTTCGTCTCTAAAAAATGCCCGCATTGTAAACGAGAGAACGTACTCACAACAGTCACAAAAACACGAATTACTGGCAAGTGTGGTTGCTCGGTCCGTAAAAAAGCTTGAGCGGCGAGCGTATAATTATTTATATGAGAATTGCACGCAAGCCGCGAGTGGGAATTTATGCTGGAACGTTTGATCCTGTACATGCTGGACACATTGGGTTTGCGCTGCAGGCACAGCAAATCGCCGAACTAGATGAAGTTTGTTTTATGCCCGAGCGTCGGTCGCGTTATAAACCGGGCAGCGAACATTATGTCCATCGGCTGGCCATGATTAGCCAGGCAATTCGGCCCTATCCTTCATTCTCGGCGGCTGAATTTGTCGACAAACATTTTACGATTACTCGTACCTTACCTCAGATCAAGCATATTTATGAGGATTGCCGCCTAGTGATGCTGATGGGAGCTGATGTTTTTGCTGGCCTAGTTGACTGGCCAGATTTCGACCGTTTGTTACGTGAGTGTGAAGTTGTCGTGAGCGTGCGTTCGGCAAACGAACTAACGAATGCATTGCATGTCATGCAAACTCTCAGCGTGCCCTCCCAGTCTATTTCGCTGATTGATAGTACTGAACCAGATATATCTTCGACCAAAATCCGCCAGGCACTCAGATTAAATAAGCAGGAAAAGGGGCTGCTACCTAGTGTGGAGCGTTATGCCCGCCAAGAATGGCTTTATGCCAGCTTGGCTTGACAAGCATAAGCAAGTTCTATATTATTACACTTGCTGTTAGCACATAAGAAATGTTGCGAGAGACAAAAATACAATAAAAATAAAAGTCTAGAACAAGCTTATTGTTTGTTTTAGAAAAGAGGTGCGAGGAATCATGTCCGTTAAAGTGAAAGTTATTTCACGTCGTGAACGTATTTCGGTGTCGGTATACCGTCCGTCGTGGCAAGAGTTTTTAGAATACTAATTCGATTGGTTTTTATTTGCAGACTGGCTTGCGAGCGCTTCGTCGATAAGTTTCGAAAAGCCGTCTAGTGATTGCGGTGCGTTTTCAATCTTTTTGCCGTTCAAAAAGAAGGTTGGCGTTGCAGTAACATCAAGTTTTTTGCCAGCAGCTTCGTCGGCTTTAATCAGGTCGTTTACTTCGCGGCTTGCAAAATCTTTCTTAAACTTTACTTCGTCAAGGCCGATGTCTTTACTGTAAGCATCGAAAAATGCGTTCGGGCTACTTGCTCCTGACCATGCTTGTTGGTTGGTGTAGAGCTGAGTATACATTTCCCAGAATTTGCCTTGCTTGGCTGCAGCTTCAGCAGCCCGCGATCCAGCAAATGCATTCGGGTGAATTGCGGTAAGCGGGAAGTGTCTAAATTGGAAAACAATTTTATCCTGATATTTTTCATACACCTGCTCTACGAGCGGAAAATAAGACGCACATGCCGGACACTGGAAATCACCGTATTCGGTCAGATTAACACTGCTTTGTTCATTACCGCGCGTATGTGATGTTGGCTTTACCGAGCTGGCAGTGCTGGTATCTGTTTTGCCGTTGCCCTGAAACAGCAAATAACCAACAAAACCAACGATTAAAATACCAACTATTATCCAAAAACGCTTATCCACTTAATTTATCCTCCAGATTTCTACTAACGTTATCTAGTATAGCCATGTTTTTGCGCTTCACAAAATGATGTAAGATGAGGTTATGGTTAGTTTTATTTTTGGCGCGCTGTTTGGCGGTATGACGCTACTTGCGATTGGTTTGCAGCGCACATATAACCATTTTCCTCTAAAAGAATTAAAGCGCCAAGCTCGAGCTGGCCATCCGGTTGCACAGCTTTTGTACCGGCCGGTGAGCTACGGTATAAGTTTGCGGGTGCTGCTATGGCTGATTATTGTTGTCAGTGCGACGTTATCTTTTGTGCTGCTATCGCGTTCAGTTGAGCCATGGTTCGCAATTGTAATTGTGGGGGTTCTAGTATGGCTTGGGCTGTTTTGGATTCCATCGAGCGATCTTACGACATTCAGTATTCGGCTGGCTCGACTTTTCACACCGGTAATTAATTGGCTATTGAATTATCTAGACAAACCATTGCATCGTGCGGGTGAATTTGTACGCCGCCATCGGCATATTAACTTCCATACCGGTCTATACGAAAAAGAAGATATAGCAGATTTGCTAGAGAGTCAACGTAACTTGCCGGATAATCGCATACCATCAGCTGAAATTGATTTGTTGCAGCATGCCCTCAATTTTGGTGACAAACAAGTGCAAGATGTTTTGGTGCCACTGCGGGCAGTGAGGTCAGTGAACATCAACGACAATATTGGCCCATCACTTATGGACGAGCTGTATAAAAGCGGCCATTCACGCTTTCCGGTGTATGAAAATGAGCCAAATAATATTATTGGTACGCTCTATATGCGAGATATGGTGCATCGCAAAAGTGGTGGCACAGTCAAGGACGTGATGAAAAAGGACGTTTTTTACGTGCACGAAGATTTTACGTTGTGGCAGGCGCTCCAGGCATTCTTAAAGACCAAAAAGCATCTGTTTATTGTAGTGAACAGCTTCGAGGAGTTTGTAGGAATTATTACCGTGGAAGATGTGTTAGAGCAAATTATAGGTAAATCAATTGTCGATGAATTCGATGCCTACGAAGATATGCGCGCTGTTGCTAGCGCGGCTGCCAAAAAGGATCATCTTGAGCGCCAAAAACAGACAGCCGAGCCTCCTCAGAGCGAATAAATATTTATTATTCCATTCTAAGGTGTTAGAATGGCTAAAATGAGAACTTGGACAAAAGACACCGTTAATCAGGTAAACGAAACGGTTGATATAAAGGGCTGGGTCCAGTCACGGCGTGATCACGGCGGCCTGATCTTTATTGATGTACGCGACCATACCGGTGTTATCCAGCTGGTGATTCAGCCAGAACAGTCTGATGCATTTACATTGGCAGAGCAGCTGCGTGATGAGTTTGTGATTGCGGCCACGGGCACTGTGAGCGAACGGGCAGAGGAGTTAAAAAACCCGAATATTGCAACTGGTAACGTTGAAATTAAGGTTAATAACCTGCACATTCTAAACCGCTCAGAGCCATTACCAATTCAAGTATTTAGCGAAGCTCAAGCCAACGAAGAGTTGCGGCTAAAATATCGCTACCTAGACTTACGCCGACCAAGGATGCAAGACATGTTGAAAAAGCGTGCCGCGTATTACAAAGTAATGCGTGACTACATGGAAGCGAGTGACTTTACCGAAGTTGCCACGCCAATTTTAGCGAACTCCAGCCCAGAAGGGGCGCGTGATTTTTTGGTGCCTTCACGTGTACATCCAGGTAAATTTTACGCCTTACCTCAGGCACCGCAGCAGTTTAAGCAGCTATTGATGGTCGGCGGGGTGTCGCGTTATTACCAAATTGCTACATGTTTTCGTGATGAAGATCCGCGAGCCGATCGGCTGTATGGTGATTTTTATCAGCTTGATCTCGAGATGTCGTTTGTCGAGGATGGCGAGGAAGTACGTAGCACCATGGATCCACTAGTGAAAAAGCTGGTCACAGAATTTGCCGGCAAACAGTTGCTCCACAAGGATATTCCGCGTATCTCGTACCAAGAGGCCATGGAGCGCTATGGCACCGACAAACCAGATTTGCGCTTCGGTATGGAGTTGGTTGATTTGAATGAAGAGCTTAAAAACACTGAGTTCGGCGTGTTCAGTAATGCCGAGTGCGTGAAGGCAATACGTGTAGAAAATGCTGTCAGCTTGAGTCGTTCGCAAATTGATAAGTTTACTGAAGTTGCCAAGAGCGAAGGTGCTGGCGGATTGGCATATTTAACATATGAAAATGGCGAGGTAAAATCACCAATCGCCAAGTTCTTAAGTGCCGAGGAGCTGCAAGCTATTCAAGCTAAAACTGGTGCAAAAGACGGTGATGCCATATTCTTTGGTGCCGACAAGCGTACAGTTGTCAATAAAGTGTTAGGCCGGCTGCGCAATGAGTTTGCCGAGCATTTTAACTTGAAAGATTCAAATGTTGTAGCGTGTGCCTGGATTGTCGACTTTCCATTTTATGAATGGGACGATAAAACCAATAAATTAGATTTTGGCCACAACCCATTCAGTATGCCAAAGGGTGGTGTTGAGGTGTTGGAGGCTGCCACGACTGACGAAGCTAAATTAGAAATTATAGCCGACCAGTATGACATGGTTATGAATGGTTATGAGATCTGTTCGGGTGCTGTGCGCAACCACAACCCAGAAGTTATGTATAAAGTTTTTAGTGCACTTGGTTACGATAAAACGTATGTCGATGCCAAATTTGGGGCGATGATCAATGCCTTCAAATACGGTGCGCCGCCACATGCGGGTTGTGCATTCGGCATCGACCGCATATTTATGGTGCTCATGAACGAAGAAAATATACGTGAAATTATCGCTTTTCCAAAGAACGGCTCCGGTGTTGATGTAATGATGAACTCTCCAAGTACGATCGACGATCAGCAACTCAAAGAGCTAAATATCGAAACCAAGACAGAAGAATAGACGCTAACTGGTAAATAAATTATTGGCTTGTCAGTGCCTCATGTTGTTTTGCTCCCTTTAGTGAACCTTGGAGTGTACAATGAGAAGTACGAAGGGAGGGGACTATGGCAAAGAAAAAGGCAGCAGGAGCCGCAGCCGGTGGTGGTGCGCCAATATACTTTTTGGGATTTATTGGTGCAGTCATTTACTACATCCAGGTGGCTAGCGGATTTTGGGCGACGGTACTCGCTATCTTAAAGGCATTTGTTTGGCCGGTGTTTGTGGTGTATCACATTCTTGGCCTCTAAATTAAAACAGCACAGTCTGAATCGACTGTGCTGTTTGGTTTCCGCCAGCGAGATTACCAGTGGAAAGTTTGGCCGAGAATCCAAATGGTTCCGGCAATGGCGAGGAAGAATAACCCCAAGCCGACCGGGGATCCCCAGCTGAACCAGCTGCCCCAGGAACGCCAGTATCTCATACTGTCTTGCCAGGCTTTCAGGTCTTCTTCGTGCTTTTTGTCGTTTGCCATTACGAAGCTCCTTTTTAGTTTGTAAAGAGCCCGCTTGTTAGTGGTTCTTGCCGTACCATGTTGTTCGCAAAACGGGTTAAGCGCATGGATGTATTTGCGGCCCACGTTGAGGTTATGTAAACATACAAATCTAATTCATGCAATAAATTGCTACTAAATACTATTTATTAAGTGCTTATGTTTTCTTGACGTTCATCGTACAATGTAGGCAGACATAATGCTATGGAGGATATAGTGAAAAAAATAATAGTTCTTGTGATCTTAGTTCTAATACTTGCAGGCGGTGCAGTGTACTTACTTACGAAAGATGATAGTTCGGATAATAAGGCGAATAATGCAAAAGACGGCGCAGTAAAACTTTCGGAGAAACAAGGCGAAGCCTGCAAATTGTTTACAGAAGCAGATGCTAAGAAAGTATTGGGTGAAACAGCAAAGGCTAACAATGTTACGCTTCCCGAAAATAATCAGAACAAAGATGTAACTGGCAGCACCTGCAACTATTCTACCGAAGCAAAAACTCCAGCAGACGTGCCTAATGTTCGCTCTGCGACGATAATGATGCGAATTCCATTAACAGATACCGGAAAGAAAGATAATAATAGTCAATTTAAAACACTTAAGCCCACCGACGAAGCTACCAATGTAACTGGCTACGGCGAATCTGCGTTTTGGAACCCAGCATTTGGCCAGCTTAATATCTTGGTAAACGACACATGGCTAATGATTTCCAATGGTTCAGGCGCACCAAATAACCGCTCTCTCGACGACGCCAAAAAAGTCGCCGACATCGTCGTACCAAAGCTTCAGTAGCAATCTGAATAATCATGCCAACAAAGAAAACACCCAAAAAGATAAAAAAACAAAATAGGAACCCTCGTAGGGTAGTTGCCATTGCAACTGTAATCCTTCTATTGGTGATAGTTGGGTTAGTAACAAAGGCGTATCTAGATCGCGTAGCCGAAAAGAAAGAATTAGACGCTGCCAAAATCCAACTTGAGAAAGCTGATCAGCAAATGGGTGCAATCTATAATAGGATTGTTGCAGAAGTTGGTCAGCCGCAATATACAAATCATCAGAAAAGTTGCTCATAACCAAATTTAAAGTTTGAAAAAGGTAAACCATCCTGCGGGCCAAGCTATTTTATGGTTTACGGAACAAGCTCTAAGCAAGATGGCGAAATCCTAATTCTGGATATAAAGCAGACAATCAACACCAGCGGAATAACTAAAATAAAAAATGAATCCAGATCTAGCGCTGCCGACACAAACGATAACTGGGTTAATGTTAGTTTACATCCTGAAAATATTGCTGGTATCGTCTGTTCTATGAGCCTTGAGCTTGATGATACAACTAGATTGTATATGGAGGATTTCTCTAAGAGTACTAGTGAACCATTAGCGTTGGGGTTTTCATATAATTGTTCTAAGAATTTAGCTAAACCAATCTACTAAAATATTCAAAAATTCTGGATTTTAAGCAATTTTTAGTTAATACTACATGCTATAGCTAAATTCAGGAGTTTCTGAGTGTCATCTGACCGGGCGGACAGATTATCAAGAGTCTTTACCTGTCTATTAGTTGTTTCTTTCTTTATTTTTACAGCAGTATCGTCTTCTTCAGCCCAGCAATCATCGAATAACTCGGTTAATTGGCTCGCTGGCACACCTACAATTCAAGAAGAATCACCAGTCGATACATGGAAAAATCCAGATAATCATGACTGCACACAAACCAAATTGCCTGTCATGCGAAATATGCTTGTAAAGACTGAAGAATATTGCGTGGTACAAACGGCAGCTGGCTTGATGGACACCGAGGCTCAAGTTTTGCAGCCTAATGGTCAAGCTGTGGCCTACCCTATAGAGCGGCGAACGCCGGGAGGTAGTCCGTACTTTAGAGTGATACCCAACCAGGCCGGTGTCTTATATATAAAACCTTCTGATGGCATGGGGTCAAACATAGGATATTATAAGAATTTTTATTCACACCTTAAGTTTGATTACCATTATGGAAGTCCGCGGTATTATGTCGATGCCGTGCCAACAGATTGGTTTCGAAAACCAGACAATAGTCTGATGCAATTTAATCCATATGGAACACTAGCTTTCTCGCAAAACGGCCGGTATTTTGTGATAGATTCACTGTTTAATGGTTTCGCAAAAATTGATATTTTGAACTACAACGTGCAATATATTGCCGATACGCTGCCGAGAACTAATGGCAAAGGACTGTTGCAAGCAAATGTTGCGATAGATAATGGCGGTAAGTGGGTGGCCATATCTTACAATGCACCGGGTAGCTGGGGAGAAAAATATTTTAAACTTATTGATACAGAAGCATGTACAAGCCAAACACAACAGGGTTTTTATACAGTACTTAATTACACTTGTGCAACGCGCAATGCGTTGAATGAAACACAGAATAAGATTCCAGGACTACGCAATATTACAAAGGTACGGTTTGTTAATGAACGTACGATAATGTTTACTGTCTCGACACAAACAAGCGGGGATATTACATACACCCAATATAGTATGACAGCGGCTGGCCAAAAGCGCAGCCTTTTGCAATATTTGGCAATGGGAGATTCTTATATATCGGGTGAAGGTGCTTATAACTATAGGCTAGGCACAGATACAGAGCGTAACATGTGTCATCAATCGCTCGTATCGTATCCGTATTTGTTAAGCAGTAGCTTTGAGTCGTTTGCCGACGTGGCATGTTCTGGTGCAGAAATCTTGAATATTGTTGGAAATGAAAACGATCCTGCGCATACTGCACAATTGACTGAAGATGGTAAGCGGGTAGGGCCAACATTTACAGAAGAAAATACTGCAAAATTAACATACCTGCCGGGCTATGCAGCGCAAAGTATTTTTGTAAGATCTGATAACCCTGAGGTTATTACGCTTTCTGTTGGTGGGAATGATTTCGGTTTCGTAGATATTATCCAGTTGTGCGCTAACCCAACAAAAGAATTCTGGCAACAGGTTACTTCAGCAAGTACGTGCTACGACTCGTACGAAGAGCGATACGGTGCTATCTGGGAAATTAACGAACACTTCCTGGAGCTTAAGAATCTTTACAGCAACCTTCGTGACACAGAAAACACTAACCGGCGACTATACGTGATTGGTTACCCGCAAATCGCTAAAGTAGATGGTGATTGCGGGCTAAATGTTCATCTGAACGCTGATGAAATTAGATTTGGCTCCGATCTCATCAGCTATATGAACAGTGTTATTAAAAAAGCTGCCGATGAAGCAGGCGCGTACTATGTGGATATAGAAGATGCATTTGTCGGTAACCGTTTGTGTGAAGGTCCAGGCAATAAAAGCGCAGTAAATGGTTTCACAATCAGCCGTACAGAAGGTCCATTAAATATTAAGGCAAGCTATCACCCCAACAAACGAGGCCATGAAATGCTGGCAGCAATGATAGCCGAGAAAACCCACAATCTTACTGCGCAGATGCCGGAAAAACCTGTGCAACAAACTAACACTTTGCCGGTTGATGCAGATTTGCCTATACTGCAAGGATACCCTCAAACAAGCGTATTTGATCGTTATGTAAATTCAGTATTTGGTGCTGTTTCAGACGTGATGCAAGTCGGTGACACGCTCTCAGCCGAAATTCCAGAGGATGCGCAACTAAAGCCTGGTGCGCAGTTTGTGGTGGAATTGCATTCTACGCCCGCCAATCTAGGTACCTTTACTGCCGACACTACAGGTAAACTTGCGATACATTCTGCTATACCGGCCAATACGCCACCTGGCTTCCATACATTACATATTTATGGGCCAGATATGTTCGGCAACCAACTTGACATGCATCAGACATTTTATGTGGCTGCGAACATGAATGACTATGATGGTGATAGTGTGCCAAATGATAAAGATTCGTGTGCTATTGCGATAGAATCCGGCCATGACGTCGATGAAGACGGTATTGATGATGTATGCGATCCGCTTATTGATGAGCCACCACTAAAAGTTAGCGCGCCTACATTACATGAAGCCACAAACATTGCTGTGGCAACCAACAGCACTGAGGGCGCCATAAAGCAATCTTTCGTAACTACGCTGCAGCCACAAAACAACAGTCGTAATGCAAAAGTGTTAGCCTCTTCAATTTCTGATTCGCAAATGCCACTTGGTGTTGCTGTGCCGTCATTGGAGAGCGATAGCAAGCCACTCGAAGGCAATGCCTCCTTCGTGACTATGGGTATAGTCGGGTTCGTTGTTGTTAATATGAGTCTGGTATTTATCCTGATACGTAGGCGAGAACATTCTACTAGTGGTTAGCTTGTATAGAGTTACGCCGGAGAATTTAGGATGTGTTTTGATCTTGAAAGCATGATAACGCCGGCAGCCGCCACGCATGCACCTATTGAGGCCGCAACAATTCCAAACGCATTGATATTTACAATCTCTTCAAACAGCAAGATGCCAATTACCGCTCTTGCAAATGGACGGACAATTTCTATTACCGGCTGTGATATGGCTAACGGGCCGCCACCATACGTGCTTTGAAGCACTACAACCGACGCAATAAGACTTACAAATAATGCATAAACTTCCCAGCTTGTAAACACATTGCCAATACCGGATTCCCATTGAAAGAATACTAATTTCACAAGTCCTGCTGAAAGTGCAAAATTACATCCAGATGCGATGCCGCCCATCGCTGCCCGCAGCTTGGGTGATGACGAACGTCGCATCAACAGTGCGCAGACGACGATAATGCTTGTGATCACAATTCCGACAACCACCCACTTTGTGCCAATAGTTGCTGCATGGCCACCATGTGGTCTGGCAGCCAAAAGTACGGCACTTAAGCCAAAACAAACTGCAAAAACCCCACCCCATTCTTTGAAACCTGCTGGTACTTTGTAATAAAAATGCAAGATCAACATCACAAATACAATATCGACTGTCAGAAGAGACTCAACTAATATAAGGGGCCCAAAATACAATGCAATAGCATTTGTTGCAACGGCAATTACCTGGATACTTAAACCGAATAGCCACCATTTGCTTTTTAAGAGTGAGCGAATAAAGCTATGATGAAATAATTCTTTGGCATCTGGCTTGCCGGCAGCTCGTCGTTGTATAACAGCACTCAAAGCTCTGAGGAAGGCGGTGAATAGCGCGATCGCAATAACCATTCACCTATTGTAATCTACCAAGCAAGATACACTAAGGCGGTCTCTGTAAGCTATAGCGGAAATGGTATACTGCAGGTATGAATCAGCACAATATTCGTGAGCAAGAAAAACAGGGTAAACTTCTGACGGATAGAAGCTGGGATGAGCGTAATAAAAGTGTCGAAAAAGCTGCTGGCAAATTCCAAGAGTACATAGCAGCAGGCCCAAAACAAAAAAAGAAAAAGCCAAAACGCCTATTTGTTATTGCTCTAATCACTATACTTTTAGCTGCAACTTTGCTTGCAGTGTATTGGTTTGTCATTAAAGAAAATGTAAAATCATCTCGGCCAGTTGAATCAAAACAATCAACTAAGCAAACCGAAGCTGCAGGCAGCATAAGCACGGAGACAAAGCAGTATACATCACCCAACTTTAATTTAAGTCTAAAATATCCGGCGAATTGGAAAGTAACAGATACTGCGGGCAGCAACGTATTGATAGTTGAGTCACCAAGTTTGCTACTCACATCTGTCACAGGTCAAAAAAGTGACGGTATTATTAGGCTGCAAATACAGAACAAAAACTATCCCATTACTGGATTTGAGAAAGGGAATGCACTTGCTGCATTGCCGTCGGAGCTTATTAAGTACACAAATCCAACACAAATGCAGCGAGCCGAAACACACTTAAGTTTTCTAACGTATGCACCGGCAATGTCTGGTATTAATGCGCTGTATATTACCGGTGACTACGGCTATCAGGCAAACCAGGCTATCCCTCAATTAGATATTAGCGCCGGAGACCCAATAGTAAGCGTACAATTTTTGCAGTGCAGTGATAAAACATGCAGTAAACCAATACCTATGGCTATAAGCAATACCAGTTGGAGCAAGCCTGAATTCAATACGCCTATTAAAAATCTACTTTCGTCGCTATCTATTAATTAATAAAACGTCAAGCTTAACATAACCACTTTTTGTAGGTATAATGTTGACATGCAAATGGATGAAGGGATGGGACCGCTCGGTTCGTATCGCTGGTGGCGAGTCAAAAAAACACTAAACGCACACAAACGTTTAGTGATTGGCATTGTTGGACTAGTGATTATTATTGTGGTCGCAAGTCTTTTAGTTTTTGGAGGTGATGACCAATCTAATGAGCCAGCAAATAAGTCGAATAATCCAGCGGTTGTAGCGTACCAGAAACAGTTACCCGATCTAAAAAAGACCGCCGAAGATAAGCCAAAAGACGCAGCAGCACATCAAAACTACGCAATTGCGCTTTACGCGACTGGTAATATAAAGCAGGCAAAAGAGGAATATGAGTCAGCTATAAAATATAGATCAAATGATGCAACTTTGTATAACAATCTCGGTAATGCCCAGCGTGATCTTAAGGAGTATGACGCAGCTATCTCGTCTTACACCAAAGCTATCTCATTGAACGAGAAGCTCCTTAACCCGTATGTGAATTTAGCAAACTTGCAGATATACACCTTAAAGAATCCGGATGAAGGCATCGAAACATACCAAAAAGCTCTCAAAGCATTGCCAGGCAATGAACAGGTCCAAATTTTGCTGGCGCTTGCATACGAACGACAGGGAAATACAGATGAAGCAAAACAGATTTATCAATCTGTCCTAAAGGCAAATCCAAATAATGCTGCCGCAAAGAGTAATTTAGATCGTCTGAATAGTTGAAATCGGCTCGCTAACACTGGTCAGAAAGGCGCTTACGCTTTATAATATATAGCAGCGATTAATAGTAGTTGGAGGGAAGTTTAGCTTTGTTGCTAACCCGGAAACAAACAAGGACAGCACAGTCAGCAAAATACGCGGCACGTCTGATAACAGGCGTGCTAGTGTTTGCCATAATAGTTTCTGTTGGCTGGAGCTCGCTTGTTGGTCGAGTGTACGCAGCAGATCCGCCCGTTGTAAGTAGCGTGTCTCCCTCGAGTGGTTCAGTATCAGGCGGTGACAATGTGACAATCACTGGAACAGGTTTTGTCAGCGGCGCCACTGTAAAATTTGGCGCTCAACTTAGTGACAGTGTAACTGTGGTGAATGACACTACTATTACCGCTACAGCTCCTACTAATCCGGCGTCGACGGTTGATGTAATTGTCACGAATCCCGACACGCAGCAAGGCAAGCTTGACGAAGCTTTCAGGTATCTTGGAGCGCCGCCCGGCGTATCATCAGTGGCACCAGATAATGGCGCAGAAAGTGGCGGTACGGCAGTAACAATAGCCGGAACAAATTTTACTCCGCCGAATAGTACAACAAATACATGGTCAAATAGCGGCGCCACACTACCTAGTGGTTTGCTTGCGTCGCAGACAGCTGTTATCGGCGATACCATTTATATGTTTGGCGGTCAGGGTTCCAGCGTAATTTATTCTGCACCGGTTTCGAGCCCAACCAGCTGGACCAACACCGGCAAAACCCTTCCTGGCACGTATGGATATGCTTCACTAGCTGTCATTGACGATTATGTTTATTTATTTGGCGGGTGGAATGGTTCAGGATCAGGAAATGTTATATACAGGGCTTCTGTCTCCGATCCGACCAGCTGGACTAACACTGGCGCAACATTGCCGGGCAGTTTAGGGTACTCACAGTCAGCCGTCATAGGCGACACGGTATATCTTTTTGGAGGAAGTCCAAATGCCGGCAGCTCGGCAAGCAACGTCATCTACTCTGCACCGGTTTCGAGCCCAACCAGCTGGACCAACACCGGCAAAACTTTACCTGGCAATTTAGGTTTTTCACAACTAGTGGTAGTAGGAAGCGCAATGTATCTTGCGGGGGGTAATTCTGGTCCAACGGCCGGAAATACTATTTATACTGCCTCTGTAGACCACTACCGTTCCAATCAATACAACAAACCATGGATAACCAATTGGGGAACGAGTAAAAATATGGTAGACCAGTCAGCTGTTTCGTTTGGTGGTACTCCGGCGACTGATGTGACTTTTGTGAGCTCTACACAAATCACTGCTACGACATTAGGGCATGTGGCGGGTACTGAAGATGTGACAGTGACGAATTACGATGGTCAAAGTGCAACTCTAGCGAACGGATTTACTTATAATCCTGCGCCCACAGTGAGCAGTGTAAGTTCAGTGAGTGGTTCGGTGTCAGGTGGCGATGCAGTGACCATTACCGGATCAAATTTTGTCGATGGAGCGATCGTGACAATCGGTGGGGTTGCTGCTGAGGATGTTCAGTTTGTAAATGCTACGACATTAACGGCTACGATGCCTGCAGCTGAAAGTGGCACGTATGATATGGCTGTCACTAATCCTGACGGGCAGACTGGCACACTTGCTGCAGCATACACCTACACTTTACCTCCTCCGGATATTACTAATGTTAGTCCCTCGGCTGGGCCAATTGAAGGCGGAACTGAGGTAACAATCAGTGGTACGAACTTACCGCAATGGGCCCACCGTCGCTTGTTTACAATCGATAAAAGCAAGGTCAATAGCACGTTAACAGACTTTCCGGTAGCGGTCACCATTACTGATAACACACTAAAGAGTATCGCCAATGGTGGCTATGTCGGGAAGTCGAACGGTGGCGATATTAAATTTGTGTTGCCGAGTGGTACAAAGCTGAGTCATGAAATCGAAAGTTACGATCCAGCAACTGGTGAGCTGGTGGCGTGGGTCAAACTTCCAAAACTATCTAATGCTGCAGATACCTTGTTCTATATGTATTACGGAAATAAGACGGTAACTGATCAATGGGATATAAATACTACTTGGAGTAGTAAATATAGGGGAGTATGGCATTTTGACGAACCATCAGGAAACGTCAGCGACTCAACGACAAACGCCAATACTGGTACTAATTCCAGCACAACAAGCACTACAGGAAAAATAGGAAGTGGCCGTACATTTGGCGGAGGCAGTTATATTAGCGCTGGCAATAACTCTACTCTTAACCCTAATGCAAAAATGACGTTGTCGTTCTGGATGAAACCTACTGCTAACAATGTGAACCAGACACCTATTGGTAAATGGAATACAGGGGCTGGAACGAATAATGCATATGGTTTTACTTTGGGGCATGATGTTGCTGATAGCGGTTGGGTATTCGCCACTCAGCCGGTAGGAACTTCCTATGTGACTGCATCAGCTCCAGCTTCTACGTATACGTATCCTGCCAACAGTTGGAGTTATATGGTGGGTGTTGCAGACGGTAGTTATATTAGAACATACAAAGATGGTGTAGAGGTTGGCACTCCTATGCCGTATAACGGAACACTCAAAACAGATTCAACGACCGATTTCATTATTGGCCGTCTCAACCTGATTTCTTCAGGCTATAATTTTGGCGGAGTAATTGACGAGCCACGGTTACTTGGTGACTCGGTTTCCAGCGATTGGATTGCTGCAGAATATGCCAATCAAAATGACCCAAGTGCATTTTATGACGTAAGTACAGATGAAGCACTGGTTGATATGCATTTTGGGAGTACGGTTGCTGATAATATAGTCGGTGCTGATGGCACATTGGTTGCTACTGCACCAGCGAGTTCAGAAGGACAAGTCGATGTGTCGGTAACTACCATTGATGGACAAACCGACACGCTGGCCAATGCGTATACATACTACGAAGGCGTGTTGGTTTCTAGCATAAGTCCTACCTCTGGTAGCACATCGGGGGGTGATACTGTCACCATAAGTGGCGCTGGATTTGCAACTGGCGCAACAGTTAAGTTCGGCAACGCTGTGGCCACAGATGTAACTGTAATAAACGACACAACTATTACTGCAACCACACCAGCCAACGAAGCCTATTCAGCTGATGTGTTTGTTATCAATCCAGATAATCAAGTTAGTGTGTTGAGCGGCGGTTACACATACACGAATCCCAGCCCTGCAATAACAGGCATTAGTCCCAATAGAGGTCCCCCGGATGGCGGCACAACAGTGTCAATAACCGGCACCGGGTTTATTCCGCAAAACACTTCAACAAACACTTGGACTAATACAGGAGCTACCTTACCTGTAAATTCTAATTATGCTGCAATTGCAGTGGTCGGCGATACAGTCTATCGGTATGGGGGCCAAAGCTCTAATGCGATTCTGTCCGCTCCCGTTTCCGATCCTACAACTTGGACGAATACCGGTAAGTCACTTCCAGGTAATAAAGGCGGCGCTCAGCTCGCAATTATCGGTACTAAGATATATTTGTTTGGCGGCTATACCTCTAGTAGTGTTGGGAGTGTCACTGCTAGTATTTACTCTGCGTCAATTTCCGATCCAACCACTTGGACCGACACAGGCGCAACATTACCAGCCGGTCGCGCTATTGGCCAGTTGGCAGTAATTGGAGATACGATTTATTGGTACGGCGGAAGTAGTAGCTCAGCACCAACCGGATCAATATTCTCTGCCCCCGTTTCCGATCCTACAACTTGGACGAATACCGGTAAGTCACTTCCAGCCGGTCAATATAATGCCCAGATCGCAGTAATTGGTGATACTGTGTACCTCTTCAGCGGCACTAATACCACGAATAGAATTTATTCTGCATCAACCAGTGACCCAACCACTTGGACTAGTGCTGGTACGCTTCCAGCCGGAATATCAGGTGCGCAACTTTTGACTATTGGCGATACCATGTACTTACTCGGCGGTGGTAGTAGTACGATTTATTCTGCATCAACCAGTGACCCAACCACTTGGACCACGTCGGGACAAACTTTGCCGGCAAATCTTGTCGGCTCACAGGCTGCAGTTATAGGTAATACTGCGTATCTTTTTGGTGGAAGTGCTAATGTTATCTACTCTGCTAGCCTGAATCATTATCGTCCAAACCAATACAACAAACCATGGATAACCAATTGGGCAACCAATATAAGTAATGATCAGTCAACTGTAACGTTTGATGGCACTACAGCGACGAATATCAATTTTGTCAGCCCGACAGAGATTACTGCTACCACGCCTGCGCATGCAAGTGGAGATGTCGATGTAGTAGTCGCAAACTATGACGGCGAGAGCGATACATCTGCAAATGGCTATACATATCTAACGCCTATAACACTTACTTCTGTAACACCCAGCTCCGGAGGTGCTGGAGGTGGCAATAGCGTAACTATCACCGGTACCAACTTTGCCGACGGTGCAACGGTGACTTTTGATGGCGTTGAAGCGACAAACGTAGAAGTAGTCAATAGCACCACTATAACCGCGACTACACCGGCTCATGCAGCAGGACTTGTAGACGTCACTGTGACTAACACCAGTGGGAGTTCAGCTACGCTAAGTAATGGTTATCGCTTTAACGCATCTCCGATAATCACAAGTGTTTCGCCGTCAGCCGGCGATATAGCCGGCGGGACTAACGTTACAATTACCGGTACCGGTTTCCAGTCGCCAAAAGACGTGGCGGCGATCGCCAACGGTGGCACACCTAGTTCAAACGGCAACCAGCCTACCATGCTTACCTATGCTTTTGATAATGACGAAAGCACCTACTGGGGGAGTGCCTGGTATAGCGGTGGCACACCGTCTCCGTACATTGCTTCGACATTTGACCAGACGTACACTGTTGATCACATTTCCTGGAAAGGTTGCTTCATTTATACGAACGGCAACTGGACACCGCCGTCCAGAATCTATCTTTATCAGAACGGCAGCTGGGTGCAGTATACCGGCTATTCCACTGCGGCAGTCTATGCTGGCGACTTCTTCCTAAGTACACCTCAAGCGGCCGATGGCGTGATGTTCCAGTGGCCGAATTACGGCAACGCAGTAGGCTGTAATACCATTTCTGCCTACCAGACAGTACCTGCAGGCAGCGGCGTTACTTTCGGCGGTAGTCCGGCGACTAATGTACACTTTGTCAACGACACCACTATTACCGCGACAACACCTGCTCATGCTCGCGGCGCTGTAGATGTCGTTATGACTGTTCCGGACGGCCAGACCGCCACAGTAACCGATGGTTATACGTATACCGACATTCCAAGAATCGACAGTATCAGCCCAACATCCGGCTCTGCAAATGGTGGCACTGCTGTAACGATAACCGGAAATAACTTTAAGTCAGGAGACAACGTGACCATAGGTGGCATTTTGGCGACTGATGTAGTGATCGTGAACAGCACGACAATTACCGTAACCACACCAGCTAACACACCCGGCCCTGTAGATGTATCAGTTACTGATCCCGATAACAACACCGCAACTTTAGCCAGCAGTTTCACCTACACCGCACTGACGCCAACGGTTTCAAATTTCTCACCTGCGTCTGATTTCGTCGAAGGCGGTCAAGAAGTAACAATTACGGGAAGTAATTTTGATCCAGGGCGTGTTAAGCAAATAACTATCACCAATACAAGTAGTACAAATTATACGAATTATCCTGTAAAGCTTACGCTTGATACGGCTGCATTGATAACGGCAGGTAAGTTGCGCTCTGACTGCGGTGATTTGCGGATAAAGGCAAGCAACAAAACGACAAATTTACCCTATAACGTTGCTGCAGGCTGCAATACCAGTAGTACTGAAGTTTGGGTACAGCTACCTGCACTTTCGGGCGATAGCTCGGCTACTATCCATATGACATATGGCAATTCTTTGCTGACAGATAACAGTATGCCTAGTAGTATCACAACACCTCCAGACAGCAATGTGCCAACGATAACATACGGTAGTGAGCAATGGATTATGGGCGTAACATTTGGAGGTGTACCGGCTGTTATTAGCGCAGTAACTTCTACTGTCATAACTACTGTCGCACCTGAACACAGCGCAGCAAATACAGCAGTCGTAGCAACAAGCTTTTACGGGCCATCTGCAACTGCGTCACAACAATTTAAGTATATGCCGAGTGCGTACGCTTTTACTAATACATCGCTTGTTAGGGCGGCTAGTCAGCCAGGTGAACTTATACTTGAACCGCGGGACAGTGAAGGAAATCCGATTACCGCAAGTTATGACATTGTGTTCACATTAGAAAGTGCTTCAACAGGCGGTTTGTTTGCGACGACCGAAAATGGCAGCTATGGAATAAATACAATAACGCTCCCGGCGGGACAACCTAATGTAAGTTTCTTCTATAAAGATTCAACCGAAGGCAATCCTACAATTACCGCAACTGGCCTAGCAGATGTCAAAGCCACTCAAGAGGCAACTATAACTTCGAAATACCGACTGTTGGTAACCGGCGTATCTTCGCCTGTTAAAGCAGGAGTTCCGAGCTCAGTAACTGTACAGGCGGTAGACTATGCTGGCCAGCCGCTGGCAGATTACACTGGTACAGTAGCGTTTACCTCAACTGACAGTGAGGCGGTATTGCCTGGCAACTATACCTTCACAACCGATGCTAATGGGCAGCATACGTTCGTTAATGCCGTAACGATGCGTACTGTTGGCACTTGGTGTGTAGCAGCGACCGACACAAGCAACTCGATTATTACTGGTCAGCAATGTAGCATTACTGTCGTTGCCGCTGACGCAGTGACGCCAGCAAAATTAGCAGTGATTACCGAGCCTCAGACTTTTGCGGCGACGAACGCTTCGAATGCAATTACAGTTCAAGCCCAAGGGACAGACAATACACCTTCGCCAGTATTCACCGACACCAAAGTATATGTAAATACCGACTCGACAACAGGAGAGTTCTCACTTGACGGTAGCGATTGGACAAGCACTATTCCGTTCGAGGTTACCATACCAGCTGGCATAAGCTCGGTAAATGTATTTTATCGTGACAGAACTGCAGGTACGCCAGAGCTGACGTTTGCGGATACCGATAACGAAGGCACACCTGCTGATTTAGTTGATACGTCACAAACCGAAACAGTTGTTGCTGGAGAGCCAGCCCAACTACATATTGAAGGAGCGGCTCAACTGACGGCTGGCCAATATGGAGCGTACAGCGTTGTGTTGCAAGATATATATGGCAACGTAGCCGTGGCTGAAAGTGCCATAGACGCTTACTTTACGGCAACATCTGCGACAACAACATTCAGTGCTAGCTCGTCGGGGGTAGACGCAAGCAATTCGTATCACGCAACCGTTGGCGTAGGGGAGAATGGTGCAGTTGTGTATGTGGCTGATACAACCACCGGCTCAACAGATATTATGGCAAGCGATGCATCACCAGCTGATGGCTCAACGGGTTTGGATGACGATGTGCTATCAGTTGGTATAATCGCTAATACTGCGCTTACAATTGTAGGTTTGCCGCAGTCGGCTGAGCTGCCTGTACATAGTGAACGACAACTTACATTCCAGTTCCAGGATACATATGGAAACGTTGCGCCGCTTAGCAGTAGCAGCACTATTGCATACGATTCTACTAGCCCGACAGGTCAATTTACAATTTCGACACCGGGCTGGAATACGAACTTACCTGCCTCGTATCCGATAAGTGCTGGTACGAGCGTAACGACTATACAGTACCAGGATTTTACTGTTGGCACACCGACAGTCACGGCAAACATGGCGGGTATGACAGGGGGCAGTATTGACCTTACGATTGTGCCCGGTAGCCTTCATCATTTTGATTTTTCACCTGCTAACCAAGAATTAATTGCCGGCCAGCCGGCTGCTTTAGAGATTACAGCTTATGACCAATGGAATAATGAGACAACGAGTGGAAGTGACCTGACGATTAATCTTGCTTCGACAAGTGGTAATGGAGAATTCTCATTGTCTAATTCGCCTTGGAGTTCGGTGAATTCCGTAACGCTCCCTGCAAATGCCAAAAGTGCCACACTATTTTACCGCGACACAACCGCCGGCACGCCAACAGTAACAGCGACTGATGCTGCTAACTCTCAGCATGCAGGAAGCGATACTCCAACGGTTGTTGGAGCAGACCCCATGGAACTTTACTTTGTTTCTGATCAGCAAGTTATTGCCGCCAGTACACCATCTCGTGAAATTACGATCGGGCTAAAAGATCAATACGGTAACCCAACTCGTGCTATTGCTGATTTTGCTGTTACATTAACTTCCTCAAGTTCGACAGGAGAATTTTCGATTGATGGCAGTAGTAACTGGTCGGCGGATAAAGCGGTGACGTTTAACGCGAATGCTTTTACAGCGTATGTATATTTCAGGGATAGCGCAACGGGTACGTATACGCTTAATGTAGCGAGTGAAGATTATGGAGCCGCGGCGCAACAGATTCAAGTCGAACCGGGAGTAGTAGGCAAGCTATCTATGAGCACCAATGCTACCATGACTGCCGGAAGCATATATCCAGTAACTGTTGAAACACAGACGGCAGACAGTATTCGGGCTGCCGTGGCACAGGACACTACGATTAATATATCGGGACCAGGTGAGTTTTCGTTGTCAGATACAGCGTGGTCACCTATTACAAACGTAGTCGTCACCCAGGGCCAAGCTGAGAAAGCAGTATACTTTAAGCCGACACTTGCTGGTGCCGGAACGCTCACGGCTGCGGAGACACCAAGTGAAAATTGGGAGGATGGCCAGGCGAACGTAAACATTACGGCCGGACCGATTTACAGCTTAAACTTTACGGCCATACCGTCAGCGATAACTGCTTCTGTGCCGTCTGACGTCTTTACAGTAAGTGCGCGTGATGTCTATGGGAATGTGACGATCGTTAACGAAGATACAACAGTGTATCTGTATAGTACTCAGACCGAGGGAGCTTTTGCGTCAAGCAGCAGCGGGCCATGGACGGCTGAATCAATCGTTATTACAGCTGGTAGTAGTAGCGCAGATTTTTACTACCAGACCTCAAAAGCGGAAGCAATAACTCTACGAGTGAGCGATCACAATCCAATAGATACACCTGATATTGATATCGTTAACGATTCGGTAAATCTTACAGTTGATGCCGGTGCTGCATCGAAATTAATATTTGCGACTTTGCCGCAAACCATTCAGATCGGTCAAAGCTCGCAGCAAATCAAAATATCGTTGCGTGATGAAGGCAACAACGAAGCGCACGCCACCAGTGCATTGACAGTAAACCTGGCGTCAAGCTGCACGACAGGCGCATTTTCATTAACTGCTGGTGGTTCATCGATTACCCAACTAACGATTCCGACAGGTGAAAGCGATGGTTTTTTCTACTACAAAGCTAATGAGATAGGTGATTGCACAATCACGGTAAGCGCAGCAGATCTCACATCGGCGAACCAGACCGAAACGATTACCACACTAGCACCAGTACCAACCAGCCTGAGCATTGATACTGCCCCGCAAACACTTGTTGCTGGCCAAACCTCGGCGCCAGTATCGGTAAGTCTGAAAGATACGCAAGGTAATGTAATAGCTGCAAATACAACTATTACTGCCTCGCTTACCACCTCAAGTATAAATGGTACGCTCCTGCCTGAAACGTTGACGTTCCAGCCTGGTGATATGACCAAAACATTTGTATATCGGGATGGACAAGTTGGCTCTCCAGTAGTGACGGTAAGCGCAGCAGGTCTTACCTCCGCAAATCAAACCGAAACGATTACTGCTGGTACGCTTACAAAGCTTAACTTAAGCTCACTAGATACGATTGTTACGGCTGGCCAAGTCGCTACTTTTACTGCGCAACTACAAAACGAATATGGTGCGCCATATGTTGCTACTTCAGATACCACAGTGTATCTTCACACAACAGGTGCTGGAGTAATCTCTGACGATAGTAGTACAATTAGCTCGCTCGTCATACCAACTGGACAAAGTACTAAAACATTTGACTATACTCAAACTACCGCTGGCAGCGCCACTCTGACTGCTTCAGATATATCCACCCCACCAGAAAGCCCTGATA
>CAZGQU010000003.1:0-12756 GCA_964527845.1 uncultured Candidatus Saccharibacteria bacterium
AGCTATTATTGACGCCTGCGCAATGGCAAAAGCAGTTACGGGCAAGCCGGTAATGATAATTGCCCACACCGTGCCTGGTAAGGGTGTTGATTTTATGGAATATGATTTTCATTGGCATGGCAGTCCACCTAATCATGAGCAAGCCAAGAAGGCACTCAAAGATCTCAGGACCTTAGGCGGTAAGATTAGGAGTGAACATGAATAGGCGCTCATACTTTCGAATAAAGAGTGCGTTACACGCCAGGCAAGCTGAGCTTGCTTGGGTTGCACTACGCCTGACCCTCTTTATTCAAAAATATCCGCTGAATCAAGGGAGTATTGCATGAGCTATATGCACCTCACGAATTACATGGCAAAAGATATTACGCTGGAGGCGATACGCAGTGGCTTTGGAAAAGGGCTTGTAGAAGCCGGCAAGCTGGATGAAAATGTTGTCGCAGCTTGCGCTGATCTAACAGATTCGACGAAAATGTCGCTATTTAAGGAGGCGTTTTCCGAGCGCTTTATCGAAATCGGTGTAGCAGAGCAAAACTTGGTTACGGTTGGATCTGGTCTTGCAGCACAGGGCAAAATACCATTTGTAAGCAGTTATGCAGCCTTTAGTCCTGGGCGTAACTGGGAACAAATTCGGACAACAATCTGTCTAAACGACCGACCGGTTAAAATTGTCGGCAGCCATGCCGGGCTATATACCGGTGCCGACGGCGCGACGCACCAAATGCTCGAGGATATTGCGCTTATGCGTGTGCTGCCCAATATGGTAGTGATTGCACCATGCGATGCGGTCGAAGCTCAGAAAGCAACACTGGCGATGGCTAAAGATGGACGGCCTAATTATTTGCGTTTGGCGCGGGAAAATACACCGATTATCACGACAGAAAAAACGCCGTTTGAAATTGGTAAGTCGTATGTATTTACCGAGGGCAAAGATGTATCAATCATCGCGACTGGTACTATGACGTACCACGCGCTTGTGGCAGCGGAAAAGTTGTTTAAGGAGGGTGTTGATGCGGAAGTCGTCCATGTGCCAACGATAAAACCGCTCGACACAAAAACTATACTCGCTAGCGTCAAGAAAACCCGCTGCGTGGTAACTGTCGAAGAGGCACAAATTATCGGTGGATTAGGCGGTGCCATTGCTGAGCTATTGAGCGAAAATTTACCAGTACCAATGAAGCGTATGGGAATGCAAGATGAGTTTGGTGAATCAGGTAAACCTGAGGAGCTGTTGGAGCATTTTGGCCTGACCGTGCCACATATTATGATGGCTGCTCACGAAATTACAGATAGAAAAAAGTAAGAAGCGAGAAAGCAGATGAATCAAGAACAATTGGAAGCCACCGCAAAATATCTTGTGCAAGAGGGCAAGGGAATTCTCGCAGCAGATGAAAGTAATGCGAGCTGTCAAAAACGTTTCGACGCGGTCGGTGTGGAGTGTACAGAAGAGTCCCGTCGCACATTTCGCCAGATATTGTTGAAGACGCCAGGTATTGAAACAAGTCTTAACGGCGTAATTTTATATGATGAAACATTTTGGCAGGCCACCGATGACGGACAAGCGTTTCGCGATGCCTTAATGCAAAGTGGTGTATTGCCGGGCATCAAAGTTGATCTTGGTCTTATTGATTTGCCTGGTTTTCCAAATGAAAAATTGACGAAAGGGCTTGATGATCTGCCTGAGCGAATAGAAAAATACGCTAAAAGCGGCGCACATTTTGCTAAGTGGCGCTCAGTCATCACTATAGGCGACGGCATTCCAACTGACGAATGTATTGGTGCGAATACGTTTGTACTATCGCGTTATGCCCGAATTTGCCAAGAGTATGGCATCGTGCCAATGGTTGAGCCAGAAGTGTTGTTCGACGGCACCCATACAATTGAGCGCGCAGAAGAAGTTATCAGTCATGTGTACGACATACTGTTCCAGACAATGCGTGCGTTTCGGGTTCATTTGCCGGGCGCGATTCTTAAGACAAGCATGGTGTTGCCAGGCAAAGATAGCGGTATAGCTCTTAATGCCGATGATATAGCAGAACGAACGGTTAGGGCGCTTCATAACCATGTACCACATGAGCTTGGCGGAGTCGTCTTTCTAAGTGGGGGTCAAACATCACGAGATGCGTATATTAATCTGAGCCGTATCAAGCAGCGCGGACCACATCCATGGGGAGTGACGTTCAGCTATTCACGAGCGCTTCAAGATTCAGTACTTAAAGCATGGGCGAAAGAACCGAATAGCTTGCAAACTATCGAACACCTTTACAAAGAGCAACTAGGCTATGCCACTGCGGCTGCAGCTGGGCAGCTTAATGAAGCAGTGCTTAGTAATGACAGTTTTGTGTCTCATAGCCAGGATACATAAATAGACTGCTTTTAAGCATACTTTCAGTTAGAACAAAATAAGCATAAGTGTTATAATTTATGCAATATGGATCAAAATAAAAAGCCTGTTATATATGCTATAGGCAAGGCCACTCAGGATGTTTTTTTAAGAAGTCAGGAATTCGATCCCAAAACTGAAGGGAAGGTTATGTATACTCATCTGCCTTTGGGCGCGAAGCTTGATATCGAAGAAGCTTTTTTCTCAACTGGAGGCAATGCTACCAACGTAGCGGTTACCTTAGCAAGACAAGGCCTAGAATCGCATTTCATCTGGGCTCTTGGTGAAGATCCGGCGTCGCAAAGTATCTTGAGTGAAATGAAGGCAGAACAAGTTCACACAGATTTGGTCGACCAAAGGTCTGAATATAATGCTAGCTTTTCGACTGTCTTGCTGTCTCCGGATGGAGAGAGAACAATTTTAAATTACCGTGGTAGTGTTATGGACGAGGACTCTTTTATACAGGCGATAGGCAAAATCGAACAGGCAGACTGGCTCTATCCCTCATCGCTTGGAGATTACCGGTTGTTGGATCTATTGGTTCAGCGGGCCAAATCTCTTGGCGCTAAAGTAATGTTTAATCCTGCCAGTACAGAGCTGGAGCAGACCGACAGGCTGAAGGCCTTACTCAAGGACATCGAGATTCTCTGTCTAAATAAAGATGAAATGCAGACTATTGTCGGCGAGGGCGATTTAGAAGATCTAGTGCGAAAAGGGCTGGACTATTGCCCAGTTGTGATTGTTTCTGATGGTCCTAAAGGTGTTTGTGCATCTGATGGCAAAACTATTGTTACTGCGGGTATGTATGAGGATGTGCCGGTAATCGATCGCACCGGCGCAGGCGATGCTTTTGCTTCGGGCTTTCTAAGCCAGTGGAGTAGGGGGAGTAGTCTAAAAGATGCGGTAATTTTTGCCAGTGCTAATTCGACCTCTGTTGTAAGTAAAATAGGTGCCAAAGCCGGTATTTTATCGGCTAATGTGCAACTTCATGACATGCCATTGGAGGAAAAGATGTCTGACTATCATCAAAATTCAACCGGCGAACCACGCGTCTTGGCGGTAGGTGATATTATCACCGATGCTTTTATTAAATTATCAGAAGATCATGCCCAGTCCTATACCGACGAAAATGGTTATCAGCGGCTTAGTTTTGAGCTTGGAGCCAAGTTGCCATACGATAGCGTTGAGATTGTTGAAGCAGTAGAGTGCAGCCCCAATGCGGCAGTGTCAATGAGCCGACTTGGCTTAAATGCTGACTTGATGTCGTGGCTGGGTGATGACGAGCCAGGGCATGGTATGATCGAGTACTTGAAGGGTCAACGTGTTGGCACTGACAATTTAGTAGTCGAATCGGGTAAGAAAACCAATTATCACTATGTGTTGCGCTATGTAGCTGACCGGACAAATCTCCAACGTTTTGTAGATTATTCGTATGAATGGAAAGACCCGGCTGAACGCCCGGACTGGTTGTACTTGGGTGTACTAGGTGAAAAAACCTGGCCTCTGCACGAGGGTATACTGAAGTATTTGGAAGCAAATCCGGATATCAAGTTGGCCTTTCAGCCTGGTATGTATCATTTGATGTGGGGTGCCGAAAAGTTGAGTGCGTTTTATCGACGTTCCGAGATAGTCATTATGAATCGCGAAGAAGCCGTAACGGTTACTGGCGGTAATTATGATGATGTGCATGACCTAATAAATAAACTTCACGAGCTGGGACCCAAAACCGTTGTGGTGACGGATGGGCCTAATGGCGCATATGCGTCTGATGGGCAAAGCCGGCTCAAAATGCCTCTTTATCCGGATCCTGCGCCACCAGTTGACCGTACCGGAGCTGGCGATGCTTTTGCAAGTACATTTGTGGCGGCACTCGCTTGGGGCTATGGTATCGAAGATGCGTTACGGGCAGCACCGATAAATTCGATGAGTGTCTGCCAGAAGATTGGCGCTCAAACTGGGTTGCTCAAAGCCGAAGAATTACAAAATTACCTACACCATGCTCCTGAGTGGTACAAGCCAAGCGGATTTTAGATAACCGCCCTAGTACTTCTATGGTGCTTGTGGTAATTTATATGCAGACATGACGAGGGTATTATCCGAGCTACTTGGAACGGACATATCACGCTTTGGTATGGCAGTAAAGCAATTGGAGCGCGCAGCCGGTCACCCAAGTGCTGATATACGTTTGACCTCTGAGATTATACGCGCTATGAAGCGTAAAGTCAGTGAGCTTGGTATGGATCCAAATGATACGACTCCTAGTGAGCTTTATGCAGCACTCGGGCAAAAACTGGAACGTGATGAGGCAACTGTCAGGCAAGAGCTTAATGCGAGCGAGACTGATTCTGGGAGAGAGCTGCTAGCTGCAGTACAAAGCTACCTAAGTGATCATGACTTATTGCCACAAGTATTTGCTATAAAAACCAGTGTTGCACGCAAATTATTAAAAAAGATACCGCCCAAGAAAATAATGAAACAACTGCGTTATCGATCGCTTGATTCAATGCTCAAGCACGAGTCTGTGCCGCAGATATATACGGCTGCATTGTTTTATGAATCAAAATCATGGCGTAAAAAATATTTCGAACAATATAGCAAATTACGACCGAGTGATTTTGAAATGCGACCGATTGAACTCAAAATGCCAGAAGCCGAGCGATGGGCAATCATATCGCAAGAGATAGCAAGCAAGCAGAAAAACCATATTGTGACGCTGAAAGAAATCGGAGCCATAATAGTGCTGCCGATAGAGGTAATGCCGGGGCTTGCAATTGCCAGCCTAACAACTATTTTGAATGCCAGTAACGAAATACGCGCAGCTAGTTCGTATCTGAAACTTCACCTGGTACGACCAGATTTCGGTAAAGTAGTACAGCACGTTGCCGAGAACGAGCCGGTCACTGAAGCATATGTAGGTAGTGAGCCTGTGCCGTGGAAAGTAATTCACCAATATTATGCCGCGGTCAAACATGCCTACAGCCACGCATTGTTTGAGCCACATATCCAAAAGAGCGATCTAGAATGGACCTATCCGGACGATGTCATAGCAAGCATGCATCCAAGCTTGGAGTTTTGGCGCCATACCCGGTTCCTAAGCTATAAATCTGATACAGCCTTCGTATCATTCAATTTACTGGATGCGACGATAAATTATTGCAATAAGATTCCTTATGCAGCACGGTTTATGGGAGTGGCACGGCAATATTTGTGGCATGAGCTCATGCTTAGATATTTGAACTTGGAAAATGTTGAACAGGCAATTACCAACCAACTACAACCGGAACTGATAACTGAAAATATAACAGTAGACGACGATATGTAACATTTGTTATTGGTTATGCTTGCGGGTATACTAGTTGGAGAGAAGCAAGAGACATATGGTTAAAAAACGTACACATCATTATTCAATATGCGTATCCGGCGCAGCGGCCGGTAATACCGTGGCAATGTCGGCTGATTTAGCACAAGAAATAGGACGTTGCATTGCTGAGGCCGGACATACCATAACAACTGGTGCGACTGTCGGCTTACCCTTCCACGCTGCATATGCCGCCAAGAAAGCTGGCGGCATGAGCATAGGCTTTAGTCCGGCAGTGAGTTTACGCGAACATGTACGTAAATATCGCTTGCCGCATGATTGCTTTGACTTTATAAATTTTACTGGTCTTGATTATGTTGGTCGTGACTTGTATTTGGTGCAATCAAGCGATGCGGTAGTTACAGTTGGCGGCCGGTTCGGTAGCTTGCATGAATTTACTTCGGCGCTTGAAGCTCGTAAACCATGTGGCGTGTTGCTTGGTAGCGGCGGTACGGCCGATATGATTCCGGATCTCATGGAGGTGCTCGAACCGCCAGACAGTAGTCTAGTGATTTACGACGCTGACCCTGAAAAGCTAGTGAGTAGACTAATAGAGATTTTGGATGAAAAAACCGGCGATATTCATCATGACCTTGAGGCGCGTGATGAACATTGGTTCTTAAAAACTGCCAAAGCCATGCCACCTGTTAAACGCACAGGCTAAGAATACGCGCAAAAACTTTAGGTGATCTTGTTACAATAGTAGGATGGACAAATTTGTTCTAACATCCGATTATCAACCGACTGGCGACCAACCATCGGCCATTAAACAGCTTACTGAAGGCGTACAATCAGGTTTGCAGCACCAAACACTTCTCGGTGTTACCGGGTCTGGCAAGACGTTTACGATGACAAACGTTATTCAAAATACCCAAAAACCTACACTTGTCTTGAGCCATAACAAAACATTAGCCGCTCAATTGTATAGCGAGTTTAAAAATTTTTTTCCTGATAACGCGGTACATTATTTTGTCAGCTACTTCGATTATTATCAGCCTGAGGCCTACATTCCGCGTAGCGACACATACATCGAAAAAGATTCTCAGATTAACGAAGAAATCGATCGGCTGCGTCATGCTGCAACCGATGCATTGCTGTCGCGCCGCGACGTTATTATTGTTGCCAGCGTGAGCTGTATATATGGTATTGGTTCGGTTGAGGATTATAATTCGCTGTCTATTGAGGTGAAGGTGGGCGAACGGCGGGTGCGGGATAAGTTCTTGCGACATTTAACAGATATTCAGTACCAGCGAAACGATGTGGATTTTCATCGCAGTACATTTCGAGTGCGCGGTGATGTAGTGGATGTTTTTCCTGCTGGCGAAGAACTAGCATATCGAGTGGAGTTCTTTGGTGATGAAATTGACAGGGTTACCAAAATTGATCCACTGACCGGAGAAATTTTGGCCAATCTAAAATCGTACAAGATTTTTCCGGGCAGTCACTACGTAACGCCACAGCAAAAGCTCAAAGTAGCGCTTGGCAAAATTGAGCATGAGCTTGGCGAACGATTGAGGGAGTTCAAGCACGACGGTAAATTATTAGAGGCGCAAAGACTAGAACAGCGCACGCGATTTGATTTGGAGATGCTGGAAGAAACCGGTTTTGTGAAAGGCATCGAAAATTATAGCCGGTACCTTACTAATCGCGCACCGGGTGAGCAGCCGGCTACATTGCTTGATTATTTCCCAGATGATTATTTGATGCTTATTGATGAGTCGCATATGTCTATCCCGCAAGTTCGCGGTATGTATAATGGCGACCGGGCGCGCAAGGAGTCATTGGTTGAATATGGCTTTCGCTTGCCGAGTGCTCTAGATAACCGCCCGCTGACGTTCACTGAGTTTGAGCGTCACCAAAATCAAACGATTTATGTCAGTGCAACTCCGGCAGAATATGAGCTGAGTCGAAGTCCAGAGCCTGCCCAGCAAGTTATTCGGCCTACAGGTTTGTTAGATCCACAGATTGATGTCCGGCCGATTGAAGGCCAAATTGATGATCTGGTGGCAGAAATCAAGGACACGGTCACTAAAAGGCAGCGCGTATTGGTGACGACCCTAACGAAGCGCATGGCTGAAGATTTAACTGAATACTTGCGAGAATTGAATGTCAAAGTAGCCTACTTGCATAGCGATGTAGATACGCTGGATAGAACCGATATTTTGCGTGATTTAAGACTCGGCACGTATGACGTGCTAGTGGGTATTAATTTGTTGCGTGAAGGATTGGACTTGCCCGAAGTGTCATTGGTAGCGATTTTAGACGCCGACAAAGAAGGCTTTTTGCGCTCCGAACAAGCACTTATACAGACGGTAGGACGAGCAGCCCGGCACGAGCAGGGCCGCGTCTTGATGTACGCCGACCATGTCACTAAAAGTATGAAGACAACCATCGATGAGACGAACCGTCGTCGTGGGATTCAAGAAGCTTACAATAAAAAAAATGGCATCACACCAAAAGGTGTGAGTAAAACAATAGAGAAAGGCTTACGACCAGATCTGCCAGAAGAGGCAAAGCGCGCCAAGCTTGATCTCAAGAAAATTCCAAAAGATGAATACAAGCATCTCATTAAGGATTTAACTAGGCAGATGGATATGGCAAGCCAGAATTTGGAGTTTGAGAAAGCAGCTGAGCTGCGCGACATTATCGCCGATATAAAGTCAAAATTGTGAATTATTTAGGCGGGTATTTACTAAGATCAAATTTGTGGTAGCAGCCAGGATTTTGGGTAGCTAAACCGTCGGGCGCACGTCTGGTATTTTTAATAATTGCCCAGTCTTGTACTCGCTTTGGGGCCTGGTGCGGGTAGGCATAGCCGGTGTGCAGGGAGTCCCAGGTGGACTTTCGGAATTGGTATGCACCATAGTAACCATTACCGGTATTGATTTTATAATTATTACCGGATTCACACCTTCTAAGCTGGAGGAGCCAATGGCGTCGGTCAGGTGAATAACGGTGTTTGCGCAATGACGTTGAGCTATTGTTTTGCCGGTGCGAATGATCTTTTTTATGATGCTGCATAGAGGTGGGTGAACCTATTATCGATTCAAGCTCGTGTAAGCTAATACGTCCAACTTGCTGTGCGCCTTCCATGTATGTGCGCTCTAATTGTGTGCCATGAGGCTTGGCAATCGCCTCTGCCTCAGTTAGGACAGGAGAGGCCACTAAAGCGACTGTGCCCATCATGACCAACGCTGCTGGTTGGCGAAGCGTATTAAACCTGGAGCTGTCTTGCTTTGGTGTTTCCATAGGCGCATCCCTTTCTGAACTTAGTTAACACGTAACATCATCTTGAAGAGGCAAGAGTACACACTTAACTACCGGCTTACATAAACGGCGTAGAAGTCAAATTGTATGGATTAGAATAGAAAAAATCTGTAAGATTTTACACTGATCTTAATATGTGGCAGCCACTTATTAGCCCCAAGTTATAAAGTCGTAATCAATTTCGGAAGGCTTGATTGTACGTCCAAGCTCGCTAGCAAGGCGCTGTTGACGACCTGAAAAATCCAAAAAGTCCTCGTAGTTAATACAACGCAAATGGGCGTTGTAGGCGCCTCTGTCTGTGCCTGATGCGTCAACAATATGGATGTCTAAATGTCCCTCAAAGTCTTTTTGCCAGACGTCGCCCATACACATCAGGTCATCATTGTAGGTTGTTATATAGCCGTGGGCGTCTTTTGGGATGAAAGGCACGAACGAGCCAGTTTCGCCGCTCGTTAGCATCGGGATAGAAGCCACAGTATACTGGAGCCCTTCTTTGGAGAAATCAGTGGATGAGCGATATTTCAAAAGTAGTCTAAGTGGCAAACTACCTAAATGTCGTACTAACGCTGCGCCTTCTTTTATAGGCTGCTCCAGAGTTTCGCTGCTAATCGTGGCGCGTCTGGGATAACACGGCACAGTCAGGTTCATATATGGTACAAAATGATTATCCAGTTCAGCCAGTGCTCGCATACCCAAAGCCAACATGCCTCCGCGTGAAACACCAGTATATATTGAGGCGTCTTGATTCGTGCCTGGCGTTAGATCTTCGTCTGAAGTAACTGCACTTATGATGCGCAGTTGGTTGTGCGCAGTCCGAACCTGGGTAAGCTTGCCTTCCCACTGTCTCTCGGCGCTAATTTTGATTGTTACAAAACCATGCTCCATACCCTTTAGTAGGTGATGAAAATTAACGCCATTGAGCCCGGTGGTGTACGGCGTGGTGCTGGCGTCGACTATGGGAGAAATTTGATGCTTTGGCAGCCCGATGTTCATTTTGTAACGTGAGCCGTCTGACATGTCTACCGTGTAGCGGTTGGTGATTCCTCGGTCTTTAAAGTATTTTGGTTTGCTTGTGCTCTGAATATCTACCACATAGTTATCAAGCGCCAACCATGGTTCGGGATATGGTGGTAGCTGCTGATCTGATCCTTGCGCGCCTTCTATGAGCTCTAAGGGTTCATAGAAGGCGCTGGATGTTTCTTGGGCTGCCACAACGTTTACTCGTTTAAGTATATAGTGCTAATGCTATGCTCATTATCAGGAATTGTAAAGGTTGTTTTCGGTCGTCTAGCCGGTTTGCTATACTTAAAGACAAATGACAAAACTAACTCGGGAAGATATTTTAAAATTGGCTCAGCTTGCTCGGATTGATTTATCCGAAGAAGAAATAAAAGAGTTTGAGGATGAATTTAGCGCCATATTAAACTACGTCGAGCAGCTGCAGACGGTTGATGTGGAGGGGCTTGCGCCAACCAGCCAAGTAACTGGGCTTACGAATGTCATGCGCAAGGACCAAACGGAAGATTATGGTTATGAGCCTCATATCTTACTGCAGAATGTCCCAAAAACACAGGACAGTCACATAAAAGTAAACAGGATGATTGGCTAATGGCCACGTGGTTACCAGTTGTTGATATTGCGGCTAAAGTACAGAACGGTGAGCTGACTGCAAGTGCGCTTGTTGAGCAGTCGCTGAAAATTATCACCGACAAAAGTGACTATCAGGCGATTAATGCGGTCTTAGACTCATCGGCGCGTGAGAGAGCAAAGCATATTGATGAACGTATTGCCCGAGGCGAAAATGTCGGCCGCTTGGCGGGTGTACCTTTTATTGCTAAGGATAATTTTTTGGTATTCGGCGCCGACACGACGGCAGCAAGCAATATTTTGAAGGGCTTTAATGCACCATATCAATCAACCGCCATTGAAAAATTGGAAAACGAAGGTGCAATTTGTGTGGCTAAGGCTAACCTTGATGCGTTTGCTCATGGTTCATCCACCGAAAATAGCGATTTCTTTACAACTAAAAACCCGCACGACAAGACACGAGTGCCCGGCGGTAGCTCAGGCGGTTCGGCTGCAGCAGTCGTGTTGGAGATGGCGCCATTCGCCCTCGGTACTGATACTGGTGGGTCAATTCGTCTGCCGGCGAGTTTTAGTGGCTGCGTTGGCTACAAGCCTACCTATGGACTTGTCAGCCGCAGTGGCGTGGTGGCGATGGCAAGTAGTACCGATGTAATAGGTCCGCTTACAATGTCGGTAGAAGACGCCGCATTGATACTGGATGTAATGAGTGGGCGCGATGTGCGAGATAGTACGACCATCGAGCGCGATACGCAGAGCTATACTGAACTAGCAGACGATATAACCGGTAAAAAAATTGGCGTTATCAAAGAGTATATGAATGAAGGTGTTGACGAGACTGTAAAACACAGTATTGAATCTGCTATTCAAAAACTAAAGGATGCCGGTGCAGAAATCCGTGAGATTAGCATGCCGTCCTTGCCGCTTGCCCTGGCAGTGTATTACATAATCTGCCCGGCGGAAGTGAGCAGTAACCTCAGTCGATATGATGGCCAGCGATTTGGCTACAGTTATGCAGAGGCAAAAGATTTGGATGAAAGCTTCCGCAAAACTCGCGAAATCGGTTTCGGTAAAGAAGCCAAACGGCGAATTATGCTTGGCACATATGTGCTGTCGAGTGGCTATTATGATGCCTATTACAAAAAGGCCCAAACCGTACGAACAAAATTAATCAAAGAGTTTGAAGCGACATTTAAAGAAGTTGATTTTTTGTTGGGGCCTACTGCGCCAGAAACAGCTTTTAAGATTGGTGAGAACGTTAATGACCCGCTCAAAATGTATTTGACAGATATTATGACTGTGGCTGCAAATCTAACAGGCGTCCCGGCTGTCAGCATACCGGCATCACCTGCCAATGATATGCCAGTTGGCTTGCAGCTTATGGCACCGCAACGTGCCGACAGGCAGCTGCTTGGCGTAGCGCTCGCCGCAGAAAGAGCCCTGTCATGAATAGCGAATTACTAATTACGGCAGTCTGTCTATTGATTATGCTGGTTCTTATTGGTGTGTTTGCCCGGTACGTCGTGGAGCGTAGTAAGCCACTGGACAATGAATATTTTGCCGATAGATGGCAAGAGGCTCAAGCGCTATGTAAAAACAAAGAAACCTGGCCGCTTGCTATTATTAACGCTGATAAATTACTGGACGAGGCGCTTAAAAAATCGCGATTTCGCGGTAAAACAATGGGCGAACGATTAGTAGCTGCACAGCGAAGCCTAAGCGACAATGATAGCGCGTGGTTTGGTCATAAGCTTCGCAATAAATTGGTCCACGAACAAAATATCTCGCTTCGGCAAACTGATGTGCGCAACGCACTGAAGGGTATTCGGCAGGCCTTGCGCGATTTAGGAGCACTGAAGAAATGATTGCAAAAGGTGTGCTTGCACAATATACAGCTACGATTGGTATCGAATGCCATGTGCAGTTGAAGACTAAAACAAAATTGTTTTCAGCTGTTGGCAACGATGCTCGCGAAGCGCCGCCAAATACCTTGGTGAGTCACATTGATTTTGGCTTGCCAGGTGCGTTGCCGGTACTAAATGAAGAGGCAGTTCGTTTGGCTGCGCGAGCGGCTTTTGCGCTCGGCACAACTCCGCAGCATTTTAGCAAGTTCGACCGAAAACATTATTTTTATCCTGATCTGCCGAAAGGTTATCAGATTACGCAA
>CAZGQU010000003.1:12766-19237 GCA_964527845.1 uncultured Candidatus Saccharibacteria bacterium
TTTATTTTGGGCGGGGAGATCACCGTTAAGATTGATGATAGCGAAAAAACTATCGGTATTACGCGCGCTCATTTAGAAGAGGATGCTGGTAAGAGTGCTCACCCGGCAGGCAAAAATTACAGCCTCGTCGATCTTAATCGTGCTGGTACTCCACTACTTGAAATTGTCAGTGAACCGGATATGCACACTTCCGCGGAAGCCAAAGGGTATGCGCGTGAACTGTATTTGCGCATGAAGTATGCTGATGTATCAGATGCTAACTTGTACTATGGCAACATGCGTTTTGATGTAAATGTTAGTGTAAGTAAAACCGAAAAACTTGGCGTGCGCACCGAGACAAAAAACCTTAACAGCTTCCGCTCGGTTGAAAAAGCAATTGATTATGAGATCAAGCGCCAAATTGAAATCTTGGAAAAGGGTGGCGAGATTGTGCAAGAAACACGTGGTTGGCACGACGATAAGCAGCAAACATTTAGCCAGCGCACCAAAGAAGAAGCGCATGATTATCGTTATTTCCCAGACCCGGATCTTCCACCGATAGTTCTAGACGATGCATATATCGAAAAGGTCAAAAAAGAAATGCCGCTTTTACCAGATGATTATCGGCGCAAGTTTGCTGACATAGGCATAGATAATAAAACCATCGAGGACATTATCATGGCCCCTTCAAACGCAGAACTTGTAGCAAGGATTCTTGATAAATCTTCAAAAGAGCATGCACGACGAGTGGCTTTTTGGCTCATGCAGGCGGTCGAAGACGAAGCTGCAATTTCAGATGCAAGCACGAATGCAGTACCAGTTATTGACGATAAATTTATAAAGTTGTCGCAACTCGTTTCTGATGGCAAGTTGAATTCCACGGCTGCTAAGGATGTTTTTGCAGAAATGCTTCGGACGAACAAAGATCCGGAGGAAATCGCTAATGAAAAAAATCTGATTCAGGTGTCAGACGAAGATGAAATTGCAAAAATCGTTGAAGCGGTGCTAATGAATAACACCAAAGCAGCTGACGACGTACGAAATGGCGAAATGAAGGCAATCGGCTTTTTGGTAGGACAGGTTATGAAAGAAAGCCGCGGCAAGGCCAACCCGCAGCTTGCCCAAGAATTAATTAAGAAGCAACTCGGAATTTAACCGCGAAAGAGGGATATACATATGGCGACAGTCACCAAAGCAGTAATTGCAGCAGCCGGGTTCGGTACGCGGTTTTTGCCCCAGACAAAAGCGATGCCTAAAGAAATGTTGCCGCTGATTGATAAGCCGATTATCCAATATGTCGTTGAGGAACTGGTTGAAGCAGGCATCAAAGACATCATTATTGTGAGCGGGTACAGCAAGCGTTCAATCGAAGACCATTTTGATTTGCCAAACGGTGACTTAATCGATAATTTGCGAGCTGGCGGTCCAAAGAAGCAACCCCTAATTAAGCAGGTAAAAGCTATCGCAAATTTGGCAAACTTTGTATATGTTCGGCAAAAGGGTACGTATGGAAACGCCACGCCCGTATTGAACGCATCGCACCTGATAGGTGACGAACCGTTTATTTATACCTATGCCGATGATTTTTTTGATGCCAAGCCTGGGCGAACACAACAACTTATTTCAGCATACGAAAAATATGGTGGACCAGTGTTGGCCTGCAACGCCGTGACAGATGACGGCGAATATGACCGCTATGGATTTGCCGCCGGAAATGAAGTCGAAGACGGCATATTGAAAGTTAATAAGATCGTTGAAAAGCCCGGCAAGACGAATGCACCCTCTAATCTAGCGAGTGTTAGCGGTTATTTGCTGACACCTGATATTTTCTCATACATCGAACGCATGAAAGAAAATTTGGAGCCAAGCGGCGAATTATTCATTCAGCCGGCCATGCAAGCCATGATAGATGACGGTCTGTCATATTTTGCTTGTGAAATCAGGGGCGGCAATTACCATGATACAGGTGATAAATTAGAATATCTTAAAACGGTAGTTGATTTTGCCCTTAACCGTGAGGACATAAAAGACGATTTTCTAACCTATTTACAAAGTGTTGTAAATAGTAAGAAATAACGTGCTATACTACAGTTACTATGGATAACGCAACGGAGATTTTGGTTATCATTACCTCTTCAGTGTTGGTGGTTTTCCTGCTGCTAGCAATCGCTGTAGTCATTCAACTGATGCTCATATTACGGAAAATTAAGCGTCTGGCGGCCAAGGCAGAAAATGTTGCCGAGGCAGTCGAATCAGCAGCTGACGCGTTTCACAGTACTATTACACCGATACGTATCGGACGAATATTAGGCAATTTTGCTAAACAATTTTCTAAAGCCAAAGAAAGGAGATAGCCATATGGACAAACGTAGTCGCCGGTTCGTTCGCGGAACATTTTTTGCGCTAGCAATAGGGTACATAGTTGGCGTATTAACCGCACCAAAGAGTGGCAAAGAAACTCGGCAAGATCTCAAGGATACTGCTACGCGTAATATTGGTGAAGCCGAAAAAATCCTAAAAAAGAAACACACTGAACTTAGCCAACTTATAAACGATGTAAGCAAGCGCGCCGATAGCCTAAAAGGCCGTGCCAAAAAAGAAGCAGCGAGTGTAGTCTCGATGTCAAAGAACGCCAAGGAAAAAGCTCGCGAAGTCTTGAGTGCCATACATGAAGGTGAAGCAAAGGATAAAGATTTGCAAAATGCGCTTAAAGACGCAGAAAAGGCAATTGAACATTTAAAACGTTACGCTAAAAAGTGATGACAAAAGAAGCCGCATCACAAAAAACCGCCAAAGATTATGAAAAAATGGGCCGTCAACTCGACGCCCTATTCGATAGCGTGCGGCCTAATAAAAAGGCGTTCTACAAAGCAGCCTTTCTAAAGGGCGTATTAAGCGGCGTCGGAGGCGTAATCGGTGCTACTGTGGTAATCGCGTTGCTCATCTGGTTGTTGTCATTGTTCGATAATGTGCCGCTTATTGGCAATTTTGTTGAATCAATACGGCACACCATTCAGCGGCACTAAAGTGTCGTAAAATTTATGATAGCGAAGTGCGTCCATGCGCACTATAATTAAGCGTAAGCAATGGGGAGCAAAGAAAAAACAATGCCTTCGGCACTGCAGCCAAGTGACTACGTCCATCTTCATAATCACACACAGTATAGCTTACTGGATGGTTTGACTAAGGTTGACGAACTAATGGACTTCACAAAGGATCACGGCATGGAAGCTGTTGCCATGACTGATCATGGCACCTTGTCGGGCGCGATTGAATTTTATAAATCGGCTCACGCTAAGGGTGTTAAGCCAATTATTGGGCTTGAGGCCTATGTTGCTGCCCGCAAACACACCGACAAAGATCCGCAAAAAGACACAGCGCCGTACCATCTGATTTTACTAGCCATGAATAATATCGGCTACCAGAACATTATGCGTCTGTCGACGATTGCTAACTTGGACGGTTTTTATTACTATCCTCGAATCGACCGCGAGCTTCTGGAGCAATATAACGATGGCATTATAGTGCTCAGTGGCTGTATGAGTAGCGAAGTTGGTGATGCTATGCGTCAAGGTCAATATGAACAAGCCAAAGAGACTGCCACTTGGTACAAGCGCGTGTTCGGTGACCGCTATTATCTCGAAATTCAAGACCACGGACACCCAGACAATCCACTTACGAGTCCGGACCAGCAAAATATTAATCAACAAATCATCAAGCTTGGAAAGGAGCTTGATATTCCGGTGGCGCTTACGTGTGACGCGCACTATCTGCGCCATGAAGACCAAGATGCTCATGAAATTTTGCTATGCGTAGGAACCGGTTCATTTTTGAGTGATGAGAAACGAATGTCGCTCAAAGATTTTCCATTGCATGTGGTGCCGCCAGAGGAACTTATTGAACGTTGGGGCGCAGATAATCCAGATGTCATAAAGAACACCAAGGCCATTGCAGATCGCTGCAATGTCACACTCGAGCTTGGCAATATTTTGATTCCGAAGTTTTCCGTACCAGCCGGTGAGACCGAGAAATCGTATCTACATACATTAGTGTATCAAGGCTTGGCGTGGCGCTACGGTAACGTAAGCGAGAAGAAAGCCGCCCACTTATCAGCAGCTGAAGCGAAAAAAACATTGTCTAGCGAAACAAAGACGCGCGCCAAATATGAGTTGGATGTCATTAATAGCATGGGCTTTAACGGCTACTTTTTAATTATTCAGGATTTTATTAATTGGGGCAAAAACCAAGGCATAGTGTTTGGTCCAGGAAGAGGTAGCGCGGCTGGCTCTATCATCGCCTACGCACTTAAAATTACCGAGCTTGATCCACTCAAATATGATTTGCTTTTTGAGCGGTTTTTGAACCCTGACAGAATCAGTATGCCGGATATTGACATTGACATCCAGGATAGCCGGCGCGACGAAGTTATTCAGTATTGCGTTGAAAAATATGGCACTGAGAGAGTTGCCAATATCGTTACCTTTGGTCGCATGTTTGCTCGCAACGCCATTCGCGACGTTTCGCGTGTGTTGCAAGTACCATATGCCGAAGCTGACAGATTGGCTAAACTTGTACCGCCACCTGTACAGGGCAGACATGTGCCGTTACAAGAATCATTGAAAAAGGATGCAGACCTAAGCCGTGAATATCAAGATAATGAAACCTCAAAACAAGTTATTGACCAGGCGTTGAAACTCGAAGGCACCATCCGTTCACATGGCGTGCACGCTGCCGGTGTTGTGATTGCACCGGATGATATTGTAAAATTTGCGCCGCTCGAAATGGCTCAAAAAGGAGTCGTCACCACCCAATATTCGATGGGTCCAATCGAGGATCTTGGGCTACTTAAAATGGACTTTTTAGGGCTTTCTAACTTAACAATTATCAAAAACACGCTGCGCATTATCAAAAAAGTGTATGGTAAAAACATAGATATTAACACTGTGCCTCTCGACGACAAAGTAACCTACGAATTGCTTCAGAGGGGAGACACTACAGGAGTGTTCCAACTTGAATCCGCCGGCATGAAACGATATTTGCGGGAGCTAAAGCCAAGCGTCTTTGATGACATTGTTGCAATGGTAGCGTTATATCGCCCGGGCCCAATGCAGTTTATAGAAGATTTTATCGCTCGCAAACATGGATTACGCAGTATTGAATATCTGCATCCAAAAATGGAGACGGCCCTCGAGACAACATACGGCGTATTGGTATATCAAGAACAAGTAATGCAGATTAGTAAAGACCTGTGCGGCTTTACTGGTGGTGAAGCTGATACATTGCGCAAGGGTGTGGCCAAAAAAATCCCCGAAGTACTAGCAAAAATGAAGACTAAGTTTATCGAAGGCGCAATCGAACATTCAGATGCCGATCGCAAAACCATGGAAACATTTTGGAAGCAGCTCGAAGATTTTGCTGCCTATTGTTTTAACAAATCGCACGCTGCATGCTATGGACTCATCGCCTATCAAACAGCATACCTGAAGGCTCATTATCCGGCTGCTTTTATGGCTGCGCTCATGACCAGCGACTATGACGATACTGATCGTCTTGCAATAGAAATTACTGAGTGTCAGCATATGAATATTGATGTGTTACCACCAGATGTCAATGAATCATTTGTTGAGTTTGCGGTGGTACCAGATGAGAAAAAGCCAGATAACCGCAAAGCACCCATTCGCTTTGGCATGAATGCTATAAAAAATGTAGGCACTTCTGCGGTAGAAGAAATTTTGAGGGCACGTAAAGTTGACGGCTCATTCGCCGATATTGAAGATTTCTTAAGCAAAACGAATACCAGAATTGCTAACCGTAAAACGTTGGAAAGTTTAATCAAGTCAGGCGCATTTGATAGATTTGGCGACCGTTCGCAGTTATTGCACAACCTTGATGCTATGTTGGCATATGCGAGTCGGTTGCAAAAACAAATCAGCAGCGGCCAAACAGACCTGTTCGGTAACTTACTTGATGACACCGGCGCGTCAGCAAAACCAAAGCTTGCGATGGATACAGCCATCATAGTCTACACGCCTCGCGAACAATTGCTATGGGAACGCGAGCTGCTCGGACTGTACCTTAGTCAGCATCCGCTATCAATGTATACGGCATTTTTGAGCGAGCAAACCATACCCATTGAGGCACTGCTACCCGAGCATGACGGAAAGGCTGTAACTATCGGCGGCGCCATATTGGATGTTCGTGAGATTACCACCAAAAACGGACAGAAAATGGCCTTTGTGAAAATCGAAGATCAAACTGGCGAAATTGAACTCATTGTTTTCCCGAATAGCTATCAGCAGACACTTGGCTTATGGGAGCGTGATAAGGTGGTGCTTGTCCGGGGTAAAGCCTCTGCCAAAGACCGTGATGGCAATGTTGGTCAAGAAGTAAAAATTATGGTTGATGATGGTCGCGAAATCACTGCCGAGCAGGCTGAATACTACCAAGAAACCGGTAAAAAACTGAAAGTCCCAAAGATGACTAATAAGCTAA
>CAZGQU010000003.1:19247-26352 GCA_964527845.1 uncultured Candidatus Saccharibacteria bacterium
AAGCGAAAAACTGCCGCGGCGGCGGTGACTGCAAATCCATCCCCTACAACCGTGGCTGAGCGGCTGTATATTCGTTTAGCAGACAGCAGCGATCAGGAGTTGCTCATTACACTGAAGCGAACGCTTGATTCGCACAAAGGCGACACTGAAGTAGTGCTTGTACTCGGACCTGGGTCGCAAAAGCAAATTATTAAACTCCCTAATGGCGTCAACAAGAATGACGCTGTCATGGCGACTATCACCGACTTGGTGGGCGCAAGCAATATTAAACTCCAGTAGTTTTACTGGATAATTCCAACTGTTCGGGATAGTACGTACCCTGTCATAATAAGACTGACAAAAATAACATCGAGCATCCTATGCTTCAAAATAAATGCTTCGCCCCTGACAAATACTCGCCGCCATGCTAGACCATGCCTCGTAACAAGCAGAATCAAAAGCACAGTTATACCGGCTGAGACGGCAAACAAACTCCATGGTGCAGCGCCTGTGGTAGCAATCTGTATGCGCGAGACTTCTTGCGGTACAGTAGCCATTCCTCTGACGTTAGTTGCGTGGGAGGTAGCAGTTTGGTCTTGGGGTGTTGCAGCTAGGGCTGCTGCGTTTGACGGCTTGGCGTACATAGCGACTACGACTGTCTGCTTGCCGTCTTGTTGATAATTCTCGCTATTAGCTATTCCAAAGCCAACTTCGCTGTAGGTTCCGTCTAGCATATTTTGACGATGTTCAAGGCTATTCATCCAGCCGCTCACTGTAGCGTCACTTGAGGAGAAGCCGTATGCCAGATTTTCGCCTGCCTTTTGATAGGTGTACCCAGTACTATCTATAAAGGTCCACGGCTCTTGGCCGTCTGGCGTCTTGTGTGACCAATAGTTTCTCGCTACCATATCGTTCGCCTTAGCTTGGGCAGCTTGGCTGAGTGTATGGCTGAGTGTCAGATCCGAAATGTGTTGTTTTTCACGTTCTTGATTGGTGCTGGTCAACAATCCTTCGGCAGTTGTTGTAGTTGCATAACCTAAGATTGCCGGCCGCATTGTCAGCAAGCTATTAACGAGCAAGCCGATGCCGATGATTGTTACAATTGGCAAATATGGCCAATAGGTTTTCATGAAACGATTATTACGTCGCTGGTGCGTGCCCTGACGTTTATGACGAGTTCTGGTTGGTTTTGGTTTCTGTTTTGCGGCGACTGCCATGTTGTTTATGTTAAGAAGTGATAGCGTTATTATACCATAGTTTGTGGTATGCGTGCTATGAATGAAACTTAAGCTGGTATAACGCCATGGCCGCTGACTGGACAACATTATATGATTCTTTTTTGCCAAACATCGGTATTTCAAGTGCAACGTCGCACTTTTTTATAATTTCTGGTTCAACGCCCTCGACCTCACGACCGACTACCAAGGCAATACGAGTTGGCGCCGTATATGTAGGCAACGATATGGCATCTAGAGTTTGTTCAAGCGCAGCCATTGTATAGCCTTGTTGTTTCAGCTCATTTATAACTCTGAAAACGTTTGATTCATATTGCCAGACATCACTGGTTTCGGCTCCCAGGGCGGTTTTATGGATTTGCTTGGTCAGTTTGGTGCTTTCGTGCGGCAAACGTGGATCATCCTTTATATGGGGGTAGGGAGTGTAGCCGGTCAGATACACGACATCAATACCTAAACCTTCGGCTGTTCGAAGAAGTGAACCGACATTATGTGTGCTGCGGAGATTGTGGGCAATGACAACAATTGAGCGCATAACAGAAAGAACTATACCGAAAAATCAAATGGCTTCATACTGCTCATGGTTTATAATAGTCATATATGTCACAAAATGCACGGCGCGACGAAGAATTGTCGACTCAAAAACGCGCTCATTTGCTCAATATGAATTATATTGACACGTCGCAGCTTGCGAACAAGCCGCTGTTTAAAGACGTATTGTCCGTCGATGAGATAAGAAATCAGCGTACCGTACCGCTCAATACCGATAAAAGTAATATTTTGTTCGGTATTACGACCACTACATCACAACAGACGATGCAACAACTTGAGCAACGGTTTGCTGATAAGCGCGTTGCATTCGCCATTATTTCTGAGACCGGATACCTAGATTATTTGAAACTGTACGATCCGCCAAAACAGATTATCTACCAAGATATTGCGTTCACCGGTGAGTCCGAAGACGATTTAGTAAAAACCATTTCGGCAACCCTTGACCAGGTGCGTGCCGATGATATGTTGGCATATTTGGTGCAGCAGGCGCATAAGCTGAAGGCTTCGGACATTCATCTGGAGAACCAAAAAGAATACGTCCGCATTCGCTTGCGTGTCGACGGCGTGCTGCACGTTGTGGCGCAGTTGTCCAAGGAAAAATACCGCCAGCTGGTAAGTGCACTGGCAATCGCTGCCAATGTCTCAACGAACGCTGATGAGGCCCAAGCAGGACATATCAATAAAACATACCACCTCGCAACTGGCGAAGAGGTGACAGTAAACTTACGTGTCGAAACGATCAATAGTATTCATGGCATGGATGTAGTGATGCGGCTGTTTAACCTCAAAATGGAACTTTTGACGCTCGAAAAGCTTAACTTGTCAGAGCGTGAGGCTGTTGTCGTGGGTGACGTTATAAATCATCCGACCGGTATGGTGTTGGTTGTCGGGCCAACAGGGTCGGGTAAAACGACCACTATGTATTCTCTGCTCAATACTCTGAATACCGAAGATCGCAAAATTATCACACTTGAAGATCCGGTCGAGTATTTCTTGGAAGGAATAGTACAGGTGCCAGTCAAGGGCGATCAAAGCGCCACCGGGTTCGCGGATCACCTTCGAGCAGTGCTTCGGCTCGATCCGGATGTAGTGATGGTTGGCGAAATCCGTGATAAGGACACCGCTAAAACAGCCTTGCAAGGAGCGCTTACTGGCCACTTGGTAATGAGTACATTCCATGCCTCTTCGGCTGCCGCAGCGCTTACCCGAATGCTAGATTATATAGGTATAAATCCGCTATTCGCGTCTGCTATTCACCTTATAATGGCGCAGCGTTTAGTACGCCGGCTCGACGATGCCACCAAAGAAGCTTATCAGCCAGATGATGCTCTGAAGGCGCAGTTGCAACAAATAATCGATACGTTACCGCCTGGGGTTGATCGGCCTGATGTGCACCAAATAACTTTGTATCGTGCTGGCAAATCTGCTGAAAATCCATTTGGCTATAGTGGTCAGATTCCGCTTCGCGAACAATTGCAGATGACGCCAGGAGTGCAGCAATTATTAAAATTGCCACTCGGCCAAGTCACTACTGAAATGTTACAGGATAAAGCCGTCGAAGAAGGTATGATAACGCTCCTCCAGGACGGTATTCTCAAAGTTATTCGCGGCGAGACCTCACTAGAGGAAGTTTACCGCGTAGTTAGCTAAATCGGTATTCCAATCGAGTAACAGATGTGATATACTTGAATTAACGAGAAAATTAGTGTAAAATAATGAGCTGAAGGTTATTTTTGTATGCAATCTGTTATTCAAAAGGTCAACGAAAAGTATAAAAAACAAGCGATTGTCGACGTTAAAAGCGGCGACACTGTTAAAGTGCACCAAAAAATTCGCGAAGGCAACAAAGAGCGTGTCCAGATTTTCCAGGGACTAGTAATCCGTACCGATCGCAAAAATTCCCATACCAGCAGAATTACCGTTCGCCGCATTTCTAGTGGTGTTGGCGTAGAGAAGAGCTTTTTGCTCCACAGTCCGCTAGTGCTTAAAGTCGAAGTAACCAAGCGTAGTAAAGTACGCCGTAATTATCTGACATACATGCGTGATCGAACAGGTAAAGCTGCGCGATTGACGGGCGTAGATTTCGACCGCAGTGCTGTTAACGATATCCGTGACGAAGCTGCTGAAGCCGAAGAGGCCAAATTAGCCGAAGAAACAGCTAAGGCCGCTGAAGCAGAGGCCGCAAAAAAGGCTGAAGAAGAAGCTAAGCTCGAAGCCAAAGCAGACGAAGTGGCTAAACGACACGAAACAGCTAAATAATCAATTTTATAGATACGTAAAAACCCTTGGAAATCCAAGGGTTTTTTTGTTATTCATGAAAAAAAGACAGAGTAGAAAATATGGGGCGAGGGGTAAAGAAGCGGTTGCTTCACCAATACGTATACACTGTATTGTCCCCTACGGCGGAACGCTGCTACGAGATCAGGATGTAGACGACGAATATCGCTACGATGATCCAAAGACTGTAGTACGTCAAACCTAGGGCGATCCAGAGCTTGCGACCATCTCGGAGCGCAGCAAGAAACTTAGTGCGTGGAGCATATATCACCCACACAATCAACTCATCAACATATACAATTACGTTGAGAGCGATGGTTAGGGGGCCGAGAAGCACCATTGTCCGCTTGACTGTATGGCTGGAAGTCCAGCTGAATAGTCCTTGGTTCTTTCCGCACAGGATGGCTGCCATAAGAACCAGCACGAGATAGCCGACAACGCAACCTGCGATGAGGTTAACTTTGAGGAACGCTACACTGGTGAGGTATGCACCGAGAAAGAGCCAGTAGAGCTCCCGAATGCGGAAGCTTTTTATGTGGAACTTAGACAACAATTACCTCCTGTTGAGATGAACGCTGACCTGAACTTTGAACTTCGGGAGCCGCACCTTTGGCAGAAGCTTAATCAGCTTCATGCTAGGCCTTGCGGTGGGTGATCCGGAGTCTTTGTTCTGGGAGAAGCCGAAGATGATATTGTACAGCAACAGTCCCAAAACGATGCTCGAGGTGCCGCCGATGAAAATCATTGCAAACATGACGCTTCCACGCCTCCATGGTTGGTATTTCTACTCTGTCAAAGGGCGATTTGAGGTAAACTCCACAAAGAGGTAAACTCCACAAATCGTGTGTATTATAACATAATTCAACTACTTAAGCAATAGCTCTACAGTTTGATACAATGATCTTATGCTTACCGTAGGAATTGACGAGGTAGGACGAGGCTGTTGGGCAGGGCCATTGGTGGCTTGCGCCATAGTGCTTCAAAAGCCTATTGCTGGCCTGAAAGATTCCAAAAAACTCAGCGCTCGTCAGCGCGAGATGCTCGCAGTCAAAATTCGTGATAATGCGCTCGCTATCGGCTTTGGCTGGGTGAAGCCGGAAGCTGTTGACATAAGTGGCATTAGCCATGCTGTTAAAAGCGCTATGCAGCAGGCGCTTGAAGCCATTACGATTGATTATCATGAAGTAATAATTGACGGGAATATAAATTATTTGTCGGATAACAAGAAGGTCCGAAGTGTTATAAAAGCAGACGACAGCATTCCGGCGGTTAGTGCGGCAAGTATTATGGCGAAGGTGGCCCGAGATGAATATATGGCCACTGTTGCTCATAAACAATTTCCGGCGTATGGGTTTGAGCGGCATGTCGGTTACGGCACAAAATTCCATCATGAAATGCTTCGACTACATGGCGTCACGCCACTGCACCGCAAAAGTTATAAACCGATTCAGGCGCTTTTATGAGCACAACCGACCTTGGCCAAAAGGCGGAGAGGGCCGTAGCAACTTACTTAAAGCAGCAAGGCTATGATGTGCTGGAACATAATTGGCGTACCCGGTGGTGTGAAATTGATGTCGTGGCACAGAAAAATAACGTCGTGTACTTTGTGGAGGTAAAATACCGCCGGACTACACGGCAAGGCGATGGCCTGGAATATATCACGCCGAAGAAGCTTGATCAAATGATGTTTGCGGCTGAGCTTTGGGTAGGAAATCACCATTGGGACGGCGAATATACTTTGGCTGCTGCCTCGGTCTCCGGCGACAACTTTGTGGTTGCAAATTTTATCGAGCTGTAGTTTACGCATATACTCTTCACTACTTTTTCAAAAAAGTAGCCAAAAACTTCGAATCTATTTTCCAAACGTTATTGAAAAGAACTACCGCTACACCGCGCCGAAACAACTTCCTACGGTCGGTCTCGCATAGTTTCTTTAATTGATGATGCAAGACTGAGTTCTGGCGTAACTCGCCGTAGCAGCAGCCCTTTTCATCAGTTTGCAAAAGGGCTCACTTTAGCTATCTGCCGCAGAGCGGCAGAGTTATAACTGCCAAAAACATTTGGCGAACAATTAGATTTCAGGCTTTCGCCAACAGATGGCCTGCCTTGGTTGCCGAATCAAGAAGAAACTCAGCTCCTTGGTTTAAAAAAGAGTACAAGGAGCCGACCGAAGGGAGTTGTTTCTCTGCGCCAACTTGGCAGAAGGCTGGCCAATCCAGCTTTGGCGATCCGCCCCTGAGAGCTTTTGGTACTTTTGGCGGGCAAAAGTACAGAAGAAGGTATTTTAATTTATTTTCTGAGGGGTGGGTTTTCGCTTTCGCCGTTTACGGCTCATCAGTACAACTAGTGCATTTGTAGAGCGAAAAATGACAAGCAGGCTAGCAGAGAAATAGAGGAGTACGGCAGTAGCGGAAGCTACCATCTATTTTCTGGTAGCTTGCCTGCCACTTTCCGCTGGATGTTAGCGCTGGTACTCCTGTCGATGCTCCTGGAAGAGGGGCGGCGTGTAGCCCTTCTCGGAGAACGACTCCTTCTTGACGAGCCGGCCGACGCCGTAGATGTTCTTCAACGCGTACTGATCGAGGCCGTGGAGCACGAGATCCGAGATGGTCTTGATCGTGACCACGATGAGGCCGATCGTTGGGGTGGTAGTGATCTCGACATCGTTCATGACGTCGGACACCGAGAACTCGCCGCTGGCCAGGTTGATCGTCATGGTCTTGCCTGCGAAGGCGATCTCGACCTTGTGCTTGGTGATGAGCTTCAGATCCACCCGACTGCACGACTGAGCCTCGAGCACCTGGATCTTGTCTGCCTCGAAGTCGATTGCGACGGCCACGCCTTGGGGAGTGCCGATCTGCATGAGCAGTGGGCGCTCCAGGGGCGTAGTGGTGAACTTCAGGCCTGCGGACATGTAGCCCTCCTGGTAGTGAGACTTGGATTCTTCTCTTTGTATGAGATGTAGAGTAAGGACACTAAAATATAGTACACTCGCTCTACATCTCGGTCTGCTTGTCAATGTGCTTTGAAGATAATGTTACCTCAACAAAACTCGTACATTA
>CAZGQU010000004.1:0-6922 GCA_964527845.1 uncultured Candidatus Saccharibacteria bacterium
AGCTGGGGCCGTAATGGTGTGGCTGTATGTTTTGATGCTGGCTGGGTTGATCCGGGCTATATTAATCGGCTGACACTTGAAATATACAATCTGAATCAGCGTGAAACCGTGGTGCTTCCAGTGGGTGAGCGTATTGCACAAGCTGTATTTCACCACACTGGCGAGGTGGACGGCAACTACGGACAAGGCCGCGATAAGGGTTTTAGCGGCAAGTACCAGCAAGGTACCGATCTCGATACACTTATCAAAACGTGGTCACCGGACATGATGTTGCCGCAAGCGTACCGCGACAAGCGCGAACTACCGCAAAAAATAGAGGGGCTGAGCTATGACTAAGGGTAAGTATATCGTATTAGAAGGCCCGGAAGGTGTTGGTAAATCTTCACAGATTGTAGAATTAGCAGCACGCTTGAGAGCCACAGGATATCCTGTGCGCCTGCTTCGCGAACCGGACAGTCAAAGCGACCTTACCGCTCGAACAATCCGCCATATTACCCAAGACCCGCGCTATCCGCTCAACACAAAGGCCGAAGTGTTGCTTTACAACGCTGCTCGGGCGCAATCGCTCGAAGTTATTAAAAATAGCATCGATCAAGGTGTAATTTGCTTGGTGGATCGTAATTATTTAACAACACTTGCGATTCAATATTACGGCCGCGGTGATGTACCGGATTACGACACGATTAATTCTATTATAAAATTTGCAGTTGGCGACATGGAGCCAGATCTGACCATAATTTTAGATGCTCCGGTTTTGACGTTAAAAGAGCGTCTAAAACATCGTTATAACGCCGAGCGGTTCGATAATTTAGATGATAATTTTCTTGAGCGCGTACGTGCAGGTTATTTGTGGGAAGCAAAACAGCGTAATTTACCAGTCGTGTTTGCGACCGAACCATTTGAAACCGTCTCCGAGGAAATATGGAAATTAGTTGAACCTGCTGTTACGAGCCGGAGGATCAGTGCTGCAGCTAGCGAGAGCAAACCAGCCTCAGTAAAATCTATTCTCAGTGAGAAACTTGCCACTGTAAGCCCGCCTGTTGTAAGTGACGCAGAAGAAAATCCCTATGTTCACAAAGCCAACTCAGGGTATGAAATTACCGAAGCCGGTAAAGAATTCTTGAATCAAGCTGTGACCGATGCGGAAGGTGACGTGTATGCCTTCAGTAGCAAGCTTAGCCCTGTTACTATCGCAGCTGCTATGGCCCGACTAAGCCGGCGTGGCGATGACATGCGCATCACGCTCTTGGATGAATTTGCGCATGCCATGGAAAAAGACAAACAGTTGCTTCAGCGAGTTATTACGGCGTACGGTGACGATTCGGTGCAGCAACTCGTCGGCCAACATGTGGTAGTCGAAAACGCCAGTAATTTGCTCACCAAGAAGCTGGAATGGGGCAGATTGGCCGCATATTTGGAGCAATCGACCCGCTATATTTATTTTGACCAAAAGAATAAAGACGGGGAATATAAATACTTTACGCCTAAAAACCTAGATCAAAAAACAGCCGAGAAGTACCGTGAAACAATGGACAATATCTTCGATATATATTCTGAGCTTGTCCATAAATTGACGGATTACGTACAGGCAAAATCCAAAGTGCCTAAAAAAGAGCAGGATGCAGCATGGCGCGGCGCGACCCGCGCCCAGGCGTGTGATGCGATTCGGCCCCTGTTACCTGTCGCAACCCAAGCTACAGTCGGTATATTTGCCTCTGGCCAGGCGCTTGAGAGTTTGATAATGCATTTATTAAGCGACGACTTGCAAGAGGCCCGTGACACCGGACAAAAACTACTTAAGGAGGCACGCAAAATTATCCCAACATTCCTAGAGCGGGCCGACAAACCGGAGCGTGGCGGTGCTATGATTGCATACCGCGCCAACACCGTAAAGGCAGTGAAACATATTGCTGAAGAGATGTTGCCAGCCAGCCATGCCGCTGAAACAGAATCGGTGACACTTACCGATTTGTGGCCGCGCAATGAGCTCGATCTCGTGCCCGACATGCTATACGAGCATAGTTCATTGCCGCTGCGCGATATTCGCGACCAGGTAAGCAGCTGGACGTATGATCAAAAAGTAACGGCATTTACCGCATATATTGGAGAGCGACTCAATCGACGACATCGTCCAGGCCGTGCGCTCGAAAAAGCTCATTACAGCTGGGATTTGGTGTGTGATTATGGCATATTCCGTGATCTTCAGCGCCATCGCATGGTTGATGACCTGCAGTGGCAGTTATTGACACCGCGCTATGGCTACGATATACCCGAACTAGTTGAAGAAGCTGGCCTAAGTGAGCTGTTTGAGCAAGCTTTTGATATCAGCCTGGCACTCTATAGCGAGCTACAGGCAGCTGGCTTCGACCAAGAAGCACAATATGCGACACTGCTTGGCCATAAAATGCGCTGGAAGCTGACCTTTAATGCCCGTGAGGCGTATCATTTTCTCGAGCTGCGCACTGCGCCGCAAGGCCATCCAGGTTATCGTAAACTTGCCAAGCAAATGTACGACGAACTGGCCAGCGTACATCCACTGCTGGCTGAGGGCATGAAATTTGTTAACCAAGACGAAGGTCCAGAGCTAACACGTTTAGCAGCAGAACGCTATACGCAGTTTAAGCTGGGTAAGATTGAAAAGGCGCAGAAAAAAGCTTGACTTCGCACTCTTTAAAGAGTAGCGTAAGAAACGTGGTGAAAACTTTAGCAAACACATTTTCCAAGAACGTCATTCTCCGTTTAGGGCTGTGTTTTGTTATGGTTGAAGCCGACTAATCAACACAAGCCCCGAAACCCCATCAGGCTTCAACCGAAGTCTGTTTTTAATTTAAGGAGGAAACAACATGGAAACCGCTGAACCAAACAAGATACACGTAGAAGAAACGATGCGCGCCGTTCGAGAAATGGCCGTACATAGAGCTGCAGGAAATATTGCTGTCGGTGAGGAAATACAAGCTTCGGGTATATTTGATGAAGCCTGGGAACGAAATGTAACAGACTACGGGCAATAAAATAATGGAGAATGTATGGAATATCGAACCTAAAGAAGTATTTGACTCTATTCAAGAGGACGAGGTCTTACGAGAAATGGTACAGCCAGAAGATTGTGTATTGAATGAGGATGATGAAGCAGCACTGAGTACTACAACACATCCGGTGTTTGCATACACTGGATTTCCACTCGTGCAACGAGAAATATTAGCCACTGAGCGCGCTGAAGCACGACAGCAACAAGAGAAAAGAGTACAGCCTGCAGCAGGTCATCTAGCACTTGCAAGTTAGGAAAGTAATATGTACAGTGAAACACTTATTACGCCACACCCTAGCCGCCAGGCAGAAAATCAGCAGTATTTGTGTAAGGAGCTACAACTTCAAGAAATAAATGCCTATCTTACTGCACTAAAAGCAGGTGACCGAGAAGCATATAATCATGAGAGTATCAAAGCAGCTGATGTGATATCACAGGGTGTTCATAGGGCGCTGTGGTTCAAGGAGTCTAATGAAGGGGACACTTCACTTCTCTCACCCGAAAACTTCTGCAAAGAGCAAACCAGCAATTGTTACGGGTACACAATAGTACTATCTGAATGTCTTGAGAAGGCAGGTATTCGACACTGGGTTAGTTTTGTAAATGGTCATGCACTTACTGTTGTTCAATCCAGTAAAGAAACAGACCCATGGGTGATCGATGCCCTGAGTCCGCAACTTAATGCAGCCTTGGGTGATTCCGTAAGTAAAGATAGTATCGATAGACTGGATGCGCAAATTGCCAAATATAACCGTGGCGCGGTTAAATTTTCAAGTGGAAAATTCGTTTCTAATCTCAAAGAACAAGGGTCGTTTCTGGAAGTAGTAAGCAAACACCCCTGGTTAAGTTTTGAACATGGGTACGAAAATCCTCACAGGGCTTCTGACATTGATTACGCAGAACACCTTCACAAGCAAAGAACACTTGTCATGAGTCTATTCGAGCCAGAACAGGGAAGACGAATGCTTGTTGCCCATAATAAATTAACGCTGGCGCTCGCAAATAATGAACGCGCACAGGCATACCGTAGCTTCAAGGAGTTAAAGCAACTCTACCCTGATATCGATATACGAAATGAGCCGAAGGACATTTCGTTGCTTGTAAGAGAACTAGGCTCAGTCGGATGCATCGGCATGGCAGCGAAGATCGTAGATGAGACTAGAGAGGGCTTGTCTATCAGTCAAGATCCTCGGCATGATGTATGGCAGGCTGATATGTATAGATGGCTCGGTAATAAGGCACGAGATGCGCGATTACTTCAGCAATCAATTGCTATATATAACCAAGCGCTGAGGCGTGCAAAATACCCAGAGACTATAATCTCTAAGCGCTCAAAAGCCGAACGCTTGCTTGCACGAGTAGCGACACAGTGAAGTTATGTAGAAGATTGTATTGACATATCAAGGGTTATCAATTATACTTTCTCTCGTTACCAAAGACAGTAGCGTCCAGCATATTGTGATAATAAACTGGATTAAGAATGCTACCGAGGTTGCGCTTAAATCGTTTTGTTTAGAGCACATCTCTTTTAAAGTCTTTGGTCAGCCAAAGGCTTTTTTAGTTCTTTAATAATCTAAGGTCGATAGATGAAAAATAAGGGAAAAGAGCAGCCCAGTGGACTGGTTCTGTAGACACAAGGGAACCGTCCTTTGTAAAAGCAGAAAACCGTAGGTTTGTCTCAGTTCCCATGTAAAGGAAAATTTTATGGCATTAACTAAAGAGCAGAAGAACGAAGTCGTTTCAGAAGTTTCTGAAATGCTACATTCTTCGAAGATGACCGTAGTCGCCAAATACCAAGGCACTCCGGTAAAGGCCATGCAGGCGCTACGACGCCAGGCAAAAGACAACGGCACTCAAGTGAAAGTTGTAAAAAACCGTTTGGTTATCAAAGCTTTGCAGGCAAACGACACACTAAAAAGTGTCGATACATCTCCACTTGAGGGCATGCTTTTGTATGCATTTAACAGTGAAGATGAGGTAGCTCCTGCGCAAAGCCTCAATGCTTTTGCAAAAACTAATCCAAGCATAGAGTTTGTCGGTGCAATTACTGCAGAGGGCAAATTCTTAAACGCAGATGAAGTTAAGGCACTCGCTGGCCTACCAAGCAAGAATGAGCTGATCGCTCAAGTGATAGCAACACTGACCTCACCGCTCAACGACGTAGTAAGCGGCCTTTCTGGCAACTTACATGGCCTGTTGGACGGTATTGAAACAAAGGCTACAAGCTAAATCAATTAGGAAAGGAATTAATAATGGCAGATCTAAAGAAATTGGCAGAACAGCTTACAGGCTTGACTGTTTTAGAAGTAAACGAACTTAAAACTATTCTTAAAGACGAATACGGTATCGAACCAGCCGCTGCAGCAGTAGCAGTAGCAGGTCCAGCCGCTGGCGGCGACGCTGGCGCAGCTGCTGCAGAAGAAAAATCTGAGTACGACGTAGTCCTTAAGGACGCAGGCGCTCAGAAAGTAGCAGTTATCAAGGCTGTTAAGGACATCACTGGTCTTGGTCTTGGCGAAGCTAAAGCACTTGTTGACGGTGCTCCAAAGACTATCTTGGAAAAGGCTAAGAAAGAAGACGCTGATAACGCCAAAAAAGCATTGGAAGATGCTGGCGCAACCGTTGAACTTGCTTAAAACTTGTTCGGTGGCAATAATAGCACCCTGAAATACGGGTGCTATTTTGTTTATTTTTATATAGTTAAGCTTGACTTATCCACAGAAATTATCGTTTTTTTGACTTGACTTATGTATCATGGTAGATTTAGGTTAAGTGTAAGAGAAACAAACACTTATAAGAGGTGAGAAAGACAATAAAATGGCAGACGTACCAGAAAAACAAATCAAAAGGTTACGCGCTTTAATTCAGGAGGCAGAAACAAGTTTAGGCGCAGCAAATGAGTTGCTTGTCAGCCTGCTTGGTGACGATGCCAGTCTGACTGTGCCAGTACAGGCCGAGAACCTCGGTAAAGTCATCGAAGGTGTTTTTGACGGTCAAAATATGGTTGGTTCGGATGGAAAAACGTATCCTGTGCCAGCAAACTACGCCAGTAAATCAAAACTTGTACAAGGTGATATCCTGAAACTAACAATTGCCGATGACGGCACATTCTTATACAAACAGATCGGTCCGGTCGCTCGCAAGCAGGTGGTAGGGATGCTGAAGCTAGAAAACGGCCACTATACCGTCGAGGCCAGCGGCAAAAGTTATCGCGTACTACTTGCGAGCGTCACGTATTTCAAGGCAAAACCAGGCGATCAGGTAAGCGTTAACGTCCCTGAAAATGAAGAGAATGCTGAGTGGGCAGCTCTGGAAGCAGCCCTATAACACCTAGGAGCTAGGGCGAACCCAGGTTTTTGAAGTAAACTTGGATTCCAACGACAATAGAATCGTACCTACTCCCTTCTTTTTTTGTGTGCTGTCTTTTTAACTTCGTGCAGACTCGACAATCCGCGTATAATAGCTTAGTGAAAAGGAGAAAGCTAGTCTTCATCTAACTGCTAGTTACGTTGTAAATGGGAAAGGCGTTATACAGAGAACATCGTCCGAAGCGTTTGGCTGAAGTAGTTGGCCAAACCCATATTACAAGGGCCTTAGAAAAAGCACTTAAAAATAATCAGATTAGCCATGCCTACTTATTTACTGGACCGCGTGGTGTAGGCAAAACAAGCATTGCCCGCATTTTAGCGCACGAAGTCAACGGCTTACCGTACGATGAAAGTGCAACTAATCTCGATATTATAGAAATAGATGCTGCGTCTAATCGCCGTATCGATGAAGTGCGTGATTTGCGCGAAAAAGTACATGTAGCGCCCTCTTATGCAAAATATAAAGTGTATATTATTGACGAAGTACACATGCTTACCAAGGAAGCGTTCAACGCTCTCCTTAAAA
>CAZGQU010000004.1:6932-25745 GCA_964527845.1 uncultured Candidatus Saccharibacteria bacterium
CCTTAAAACGCTCGAAGAACCACCGGCGCATGTCATTTTCATACTCGCAACAACTGAGCTGCACAAACTGCCCGAAACAATTATCAGCCGTACACAACATTTTGCGTTTCGGCCAATAAGCAAAGAAAAGGTGATAGAACATTTGAAGTCTATTGCAAAGAAAGAAAAGATCGCCATTGACGACGAGGCCTTGCAGCTTCTTGCAGAGCATGGCGAAGGCTCATTTCGTGACAGCATTAGTATGCTCGACCAAATTCGCACCTACGACGAATCAATCCACGTCAAAGACGTGGAAAACATGCTTGGCATTGCTCCTGAAACAGCCATACAGACGCTTGTTCAGGCTGTTATGGAACATGATGCCGCTCAAACTGTCGCTTTACTAGGACAATTACACGACCAAGGTATCGAGGCTGCTATTTTAGCTAAACAGCTAGGTAATGCCTTGCGAGCAGGCTTATTGGCCGGTACATACAGTCGCGACAGTGTATTGCCATTGCTAGAAAAGTTACTACGTGTACCTTCATCAATGTACCCAGCACAAGCACTTGAGCTTGCATTACTCGATACTGCACTTGCAGCATCAGTACCGCCTGCAGATACTGCGCGCGGTACTCCATCCTCATCAGCATCAGCATACAACCAAGCGCCTAAAGAGCCGCAAGCTGCCGAGCAAGAGCAGTCTAAGTCCGAGAAAAAGGAGCCCGCAAACCCACCTAAGAAGCTTAAAAACAAGGGCGCAACTACGACCCAAGCAAAAGTCTCAGCACAATCAACTGCTGCAGCCTCGGCAATGCTCGACGAGGCAGTGTGGCCACAAATTTTAGCGCACATCAAGCAAAAATATAACACCATGTATGGTGTGCTTCGGATGGCACAGCCATCGTTTGGGGCCGACGAATTAACACTGGCGTTTAAGTTCGCATTTCATCAAAAACGCATGAATGATCCAAAAAACAAGAAAATAATTATGGACGCAATACATGCAATTAATGGCACAAACATGAAAGTGTCGTGCGTAGTTGGAGAGACTGCGGTACAACCTATACAAAAGACAAAGTCTGCCAAAGCATCCGTTGATAACGGAAATCTTTCAACCATAAGCAATATATTTGGTGGCGCTGAACTGCTAGAATCATAGCTAAGGAATATTATGGAATCGTCCACCACGCAAGCACCACAAAATGTCGAAGCCGAGGCCAGCCTACTCGGTGCCATATTAATTGATAGCGATGCAATCGTGAAGATCGCGGACACAATTACCGCGGAAGATTTTTACGATCCACGCCACAAGCATATTTATGAGGCGATTAGTCGCTTATACGAACGGCGCGAGGCTATTGACGTGCTGACGCTTGCAGATCAGCTCAAGAACAGCGGTGTACTGGATATTATCGGCGGAGCGGGCTATTTAACGGAACTTACTAATTTTGTGCCAACAGCTGCACATGTTGACCAATACGCCGACATTGTGGCGCAAAAAGCCCTGAGGCGCCGCTTAATTAAAGCGTCGCACGATATGGCTGATCTTGGCATGGACGAGTCAAAAGATTTGCGTGAACTAATTGAAGATGCCGAATCACGCCTGTTCGAAGTGAGCCAACAACACGTAAAACAATCCGTGCTCAGCTTGGAAGCAATCTTAGCAGAGAGCTTTGAGCGGCTCGATGAGCTGCACAAAGACAGCAACAAAATCCGAGGTGTTACCACAGGATTTAAAGACATGGATAATATCTTAGCTGGTTTGCAACGTTCGGATTTGTTTATTTTGGCAGCACGGCCTTCGATGGGTAAAACCGCCTTTTCACTTAATCTAGCTCATAATGTCGCCTTGATGGCCAAAGAGCCAGTTCTAATATTTAGCCTAGAGATGAGCAAAGAACAGCTGGTAGACCGATTACTTTCTATGGAGTCTGGCGTAGATGCTTGGGCGCTCCGAACCGGCAACTTAACAGATAACGACTTTGAGAAACTTGGCCATGCCATGGGAAGTCTCAGCGAAGCACCGATATATATTGATGATACGCCAGGCATTACAATCAGCGACCTCCGCACTAAAGCCCGTCGAGAAGCCCACCAGCACAAACTCGGTCTTATCATTGTTGATTATTTACAACTCATGAGTGGAGGCAGCAAGTATGGTGGCGATGGCAACCGTGTTCAGGAAGTTTCCGAAATTTCGCGTGGACTAAAGGGCATAGCGCGTGAACTGAACGTGCCGCTTATCGCATTAAGCCAGTTGAGCCGTTCTGTTGAAAGTCGTAGTCCCCAAATTCCACAGCTTGCTGACTTGCGCGAATCCGGCTCCATCGAGCAAGACGCCGATGTCGTCGCATTTATTTATCGAGAAGAATACTACAATCCCGAGACTGACCGCAAAAATATTACCGATATATTCATACGTAAGCACCGTAATGGTCCAACAGACAATTTGGAACTATATTTCGAAAGAGACAAGCAGCGTTTTAGAAGCATTGATACAAGACACGCTGAACCGTTCGAGAGCTAGCACTCATTCCAAAACACAGGGTGGTATAATTGCCTAAGTAAGCATATGAATGTACCACATTTAAATTTTTCGTTTGCCAAATGGTGGCAAGCTGTTAGTAGCATGATAATTATCGGGGCGGGGGTTGGCTTGCTGCTATTTACGGGTCTTAACTCTTTGTTACCAGGTTACAGTCAATCAGAGATAAACAGTGCAAAATCCAGCCAGACATTTAACCAGATTGTACATGATCCTGTTAATGCGCCATATAAATTAGCAGTCAAAGGCTTTACTCATTTCACGGAAGACGCCCTAGAATCCACCAGGCTAGCGGCAGCTTCTTTTGGCGCAGCTACTATTATTTTATTTTATTTGGGCTTGCGACGCTGGTATAATCTCCGTGTTGCATTCCTTTCCAGTATATTATTTGGCTGTTCGGCATGGTTTTTGCATATCGCACGACATGGCACAGCCGATGTATTATTGCCGTTTACTATTTTATTGCTTGCTTATTGCGGATATTGGATAGCGAGCGAAGGTCGAAGCAAAATAAGCTATCTTATAGCCGTGACTGCAGCTGGAGTTTGTATTTTTGTGCCTGGCACTTTCTGGCTATTGTGTCTCGGTCTAATCATAAGACGTGGTAAGGACTTCAAAAATATTGGCACTCGGCTGTCGTGGCCCTACCAAGCACTTTTAGTGTTGATAGCATTAGTCATTATTGCCGCGCCGATTGTAGTTGGCATACTTAAGGAACCGAGTATTACCTATGCACTTTTGGGCTTGCCTGACACACTACCAAGTATTTCTACTGTAATTTCTAACGTGCTTTCAACGCCATTATCTATATTTGCGTGGTCCAATGGTACACCTGAATTGACCCTGGGACATTTGCCGTATGTCGATATATTTACGACTGGCATGTTTGTACTGGGTGCATATTATTATTTCAAGTACCGTTCGCTTGATAGATCAAAATTGCTTGCGGTGTTTTTGCTGCTTGCTACTATATTAGCAGGGCTAGGCGGACCAGTTACCGATGCAATTTTACTACCAGCAATATATATAGTTGTTGCGGCTGGTATAGCACTACTGCTAGCGCAATGGACAACAGTATTTCCGCGTAATACGCTTGCACAATCGGCTGGCATACTTGTTATTACGCTCGCAGTGATTGTGAGCTGTTGGTATAATATCCGTGCTTATTACATTGCTTGGCCACTTAATTTTGATACGAGAGCGCATTACAGCCATACCAAGAGTAATCTGATACAATAAAAGGGTAAATTGAGGAGACATTATGGGACGTTTTGACCAAGCTAAGATGCTGATGCAAGTTAAGAAGATCCAGAAAGAATTGCAAAAGCAAACAATTACCGTCGAGAAAGGTGACGGTGCTGTACGTGTCGAAATCAACGGCGAGCAAAAAATTAAAAAAATTCATATTGATCCTGAGTATGTTGACCTAGACGACATTCACGAACTAGAAAAGTGGATTGAAGAAGCTGTAAAAGAAGCAATCCAGACCAGCCAAAAGGTTGCCGCTGAAAAAATGCAGCCAATGATGGGTGCGCTCGGTAATCTCGGGCTATAGCTGCAACCAATTTTATGCAAATATTGCCACCTGCACTTACAGAACTTATTGACGCCTTTGGTGCCTTACCGGGAGTTGGCCCGCGTACTGCTGAGCGCTATGCCTACTACGTGGTACGTCACGAGCCGCAGGCAGCACATGTGCTAGCTCAAAATTTACAAAATATTCATTCTAAAATCGGATACTGTAAAAAAACCTTCGCGCTTATCAGTGCAGATAAAGAACTGTCTGATTTATATACTGACCCATCACGCAATAAGCAACTAGTCGCTGTGGTAGCGGAACCGTTTGATATTGTGGCAATTGAAAAAACCCGACAATATAGTGGCACTTATCATGTACTGGGCGGCCTCATTTCGCCAATAGACGGCATTGGGCCAGAACAACTGCACATACATGAGTTACTTGAGCGAATTGACGAAGACAAAGTAAGGGAAATTATTCTTGCCACTAATGCCAACGTTGAAGGTGAGTCGACTGCGCTCTATATTCAAAAGCAACTTAGTGGTAAAGACGTTCAAATTACACGATTAGCCCGCGGTTTACCAATCGGTGTAGATCTTGAATATGCTGATCAGATTACTCTTGGCCGGGCTCTGGAAGGTCGCACCTCCTTATAATTACGACAGATTTTAAGCTTATTGCGGACCATTCCCGCGCAGCTTGCTATAATGGGCACTATGACATATCCGGAAACCGAACAGCTGGGCCGCATTATTGCAGACGCTCAGCATATAGTCGTATTGCAGGCCGACAACCCCGATGGCGATAGCTTGGCGAGTGCTTTGGCACTTGAGAGTATTCTGGATACGATGGGTAAAACGGTGAGTCTGTACTGCGCTATTGATATGCCGACATATTTACGATACCTATCCGGCTGGGATCGTGTACAAAAAGAATTGCCACAAAATTTTGATGCGAGCATCATTGTTGATGCTTCCACTTTGACATTGTTTGACGCATTTCAAAATCCGAATGTTCGCAGCAAAGTCGCACATCGTCCAGTCGTGGTATTAGATCACCATGCAATTACCGACAATCCATTGCCATTCGATACACTTACCATCAATGATGGCACACGATCCTCAACTGGTGAACTTATTTATATGCTTGCTAAGGAATTGGGCTGGAAAATCGAAATTGATGCGCTTGAACATGTAATGTCCTCGATTTTGGGCGATACCCAAGGCTTGACAAATGACCTTGCCGGGCCAAGCACCTATCACATTATGGCCGAACTGCTTGAGCAGGGTGTAAGCCGCACAAAGCTGGAGGAGCTACGCCGAGAATACGGCAAAATGCCTGCAGAAATATTTCGCTACAAAGCCGCATTAATAGAAAGAACTGAGCTTGCGTGTGACGGGAGACTTGCGCTTGTTGTCGTCCCGCAAACTGAAATTAATACGTACAGTCCGCTTTATAATCCTGCGCCGCTTATTCAGAATGACATGTTGCAAACCAAAGGTGTACAGCTTGCTGTCGTGCTCAAACACTATGATAGTGGTCGTATTACCGGTGCAATCCGGGCAAGCTATGGCTTCCCAATTGCCGGTGCATTAGCCGAACATTTTGGTGGTGGCGGACATCAATATGCAAGCGGCTTCAAGCTCGAGAATGGCCGGCCACTTAACGAAGTAAAGTCAGAATGCATTACTGTTGCTCGCGAATTACTTGATAGACTTGAAAAGGAAGCCTCTACGAATGAAACTACACAACACTCTCACACGATACACTGATACGATTAAGCCACTTCATGGCAATGCGCTTCGTATCTATACCTGTGGTCCTACCGTTTATAACCATGCCCATATCGGAAATCTCAGCTCCTTTATCTACGCCGACACCTTACGCCGTACCGCAAAACTAGCCGGGTATGACGTACAGCATGTCATGAACTACACGGACGTAGATGACAAAACGATTCAACGAAGTCGAGAAATGTACCCAAGCGAAGATCCTTCTGTAGCACTAAATAAGCTGACTGAAAACTATATAGACGTATTCATGAATGACATGGAAGCAATTGGCAATGACTCTACACCAGTTACTTTTCTGCGTGCCACTGACCATATAGCCCATATGCAGAGACTCATCATGTCACTCTACGACCAAGGCTTCGCCTACATCACAGAAGATGGCGTCTATTTTTCGATAGAAGCATACAAAAAAAGCGGCAAGACATACGGCCAATTACTCGAAATCAATTCGGAAAACACCAGCAAGGCCCGAATTGAAAACGACGAATATGACAAAGATAATGTGCACGATTTTGCGTTATGGAAAACTCGAAAAGACGACGAGCCATATTGGGACTTTACCATTGATGGTCATAACATTCCTGGTCGACCCGGCTGGCATATCGAATGTTCGGCAATGAGCGAAGAGGGGCTAGGCATACCGTTCGATATTCATACCGGTGGCATTGATTTGATATTTCCCCACCACGAAAACGAAATTGCCAAAAGCACCGCAAGCCGCGATAATTCGACAATGGCTTCTATTTTTATGCATAGCAATCATATGCTTGTTGATGGCAAGCGAATGGCCAAATCTGCACAAAATTTCTATACGGTACAAGACGTCGTAGAGAAAAGTTTTGAACCACTTGCATTCAGATTGTTAGTGCTACAATCTCATTACAAAAACGAGGCCCATTTTAGTTGGGAAAGCCTGATGGCAGCTCAAAGTCGCTTGCAAAGCTTGCGGGCTATAGCCGATCAGCGTTTTCAAACAAAAGAAACAGGAATCGATAAGGCTACGATAGATCAAGCCGTTGCAGCAGTGAAGCAAGCGCTACTCGATGATCTAAATACACCTCTTGCACTTGCCGAACTCAGTACATTAGCAGACGCTATTGACAATAGTGGTATTAGCACTGCAAGTCAAGACACATTCATGGAAGCGTTACAGCTAATTGATGGCGCACTCGGCCTGCAACTAACTACGTCAACCGATATCACTGACAGACAGAAGGGGTTGATTGCTCAACGAGAAGCTGCACGTAACGCAAGAGACTGGGCAATGTCTGATACGCTGCGTGATCAGCTCTCAGCCGAGGGAATCGGGCTTAATGACACGCCACGCGGCACTATTTGGTATCGGGTGTAACGGCTGGTACTTTTTTGGGATTTTGCAGTTTGCCACGAGCTTGCAAATAGTCGATTACTAAGATTCGCAAACAACCAGCAACCGGAATAGCAACCAGACCGCCGAGTAGTCCATTTAGATTAACCCCGATCACCACTGCCATAAATACGAGCAGCGGGGACATATTTGTGCTGTTTGCTTGTATCCGCGGCTGCACCACGTAGTTTTCAATTTGTTGATACAAAATGTAGTAAGCAAGAATAATCACAGCGCTAAGCGGTGATTCAAACAGTGCAATAAGTGTGACAATGATAGCACCGAGTGTGTGACCAATCATAGGAATTAAACCGCAAATAAACACGATTGCTGTAAGTGCGATGGCATACGGTATGTGAAGTATAAGCATTACCGGCAGAATCATGAAAGCTGCAATTGCTGCTAATGTTACCTGGCCGTTTACGTAACCCTTAATGACTAAATACATGTCTTTACTTATGTTGGCCGTTTTATCTTGTTTATCTTCGGGCAATAGTCGACGAGCCGATGCCACCCAGCGCGGTCCTTCAACTAGCATCATGAACGTAAGGGCCAGCACAGTAACTATTGAAAATATACTGCTACCAATTGCACTGATAGAGGAAATAGCTTTAGAGCCAGCGTTTTCGGCAAAACCCGACAGCTCACCGGAAAGCTTATCAACTGTACCCTCTAAATTATTTTCGCGCACGAACCGGCCAAGTGTACTATTTTGATCTTGTACATCTTCTACTAAATGGGGCAACTCTTTAATAAAGCTAGCAGTTTGACGAACGGCAGGCGGTCCGACTATGGCCAAAAACCCGACGAGCAATAACACGACAAAAACATATGAAATGCTGGTTGCGATTGACCGGCTACCGCGCTTTCGACCTGGGATATGTTCCGAAATCCAATGTACCGGTGCATTGAGAGCCAGCGCTAAAAAGAAAGAGATAAAAATAAGAATTAGTGCATGACTTACTTGATTAAGTAACGCCAGGCCAACAATAGTCAATATTGCCGTAACCACTATCTTAATGACAGTCCGATTAGAAATGATTATTTCAACTTTTTGCGGACCATTTAGTTTTTGGAATAATTTCATGGCCTTATTATCACCTACTTATATCGTAAACGCAACGCTTGTGTGTAGGCACGCATTACCTGAGCTCCTACTCGGTCGATATCAAAGCGCTTGACATACGATTGTTGCCAGGTGCACGCCGATTTTCGGAGTGTTGGACTGTTTATGTAACGGGCGAGCATGGTAGCAAATGCCGCTGTATCACCCGGGTCAAATAACTGCTGTTTATGGCTACCCATTACCGAACGATATCCTGGATTGTTTCCAGCCAGTACCGGGCCAGGCGTGGCTGCCATAGCTTCGATGAGACTGATACCAAAACTCTCGCCGCCCGTGCTCGGAAACACCGCTATATCGGCTTCTGCAAGAAACTGTGGCTTAGTCAACTCGTCCTGGTAACCTGTAAACTCAACCACGTGACCAAGCTTGTGCATCTCAACAAATGTCTCTAATTGGGCAAGTAACATACCTCTGCCGCCAAGTCGCACCACATAAGGCCGAGTGGCTAATTTATACGAGTCTATGTACTGCACTGCATTCAACAGTTGCAGCGGCCCTTTTCGAGCCACCAGTCTGCCGAGAAACGTTACATTCACTCGCTTGCGCCGTTTGGGTGGACTGACGCTAAAGCGGACGACATCAACCATATTTGGGACAACATTTGATACAACATGAAAGGTCTGTTCGGCGAACCCTTGGGCAACTGATGAGACGCTAAGCATATGATCGAATCGCTTAATCGAGCGCCGAAGCCATAAACCTAGCAGGCGCGTACCGGTCGCCACCATCCAATTGTGCGGAAAAATATGAAATGTACCTATGACGGCTGTGTGCTTCGGTGCAAATTTAATAATTTTTGCAGCCAAGAACGGACTATATGGTACCTGGATATGCAAAATATCAAATTGTACACCGCGCAATAAACGCTTGATGTTTTTATTGCGCGCCGGCAATGGCATACTGAGTATATTGCCATTAAATTTAACTTTGATATTTTTACTTAATGTATGAATATTTGGTATATCATCTCTGTGAGTAGTGCTGGTAATATAGTGCACCTCATGACCTTGAGTGGTAAGCCATGCGCCCAAGGTCAATACATATTGCTGTACACCGTCTGTTTTATCAAGAGAATCATCGCACACCAGCCCAATAACGAGGCGTTTACTTGACGTTGCCATGTCTTTCGCACGCTGCTTTATAGACTGCTTCATATTGGGCCACTACTGCCTCGTAATCATACTGCGGTAGAGCGCTCCTAGCCCAGCTACGCCACAGTTTTCGCATTTCTGATTCATTCATAAGCAACAACATGCGCTTTACAAAATCGTCAGTATGACGCGGATTCACGAGCGAAACCGAACCAAGTCCCTGTAAGACAGCTGAGTAACCTGGATTATTACCAGCAACAGTGACAAGCCCACTAGCCATTGCTTCTAAAAGTACAATGCCAAAGCTTTCGCCGTACAAAGCGGGCGAGCAGAAAATGTCTGCATCGTGCATAAGCGCACGTTTACGGGTTTCGCTGACGTAACCTAGAAACTTAACATTTTTAAGTTGCATTTCTTCTACTTTAAGCTCTAGTTTTTCGCGGTCCACGCCATCGCCGGCAATAACAAGCTTTACATTATCTTGCACCTTACAAAGCTCTTTATATGCCTTCAGCAAATAATCGATACCTTTGCGTTTCTCTAACCGGCCGACAAATAAAATCGTCTTCTCATTTTTAGTAGGATAACGTCGCGGCGCATGATAATGATGTAAGTCGATGCCATTTGGAATAATCGAAACCGGTACGTCTGTCATGGTGCGCAAATATTCCATAGCTGCTTCACTAACCGCTGTATATTCGTGAATATACTTTAAGACTGACTTTGTATACGGCGTGACGACACGAGCAACCGTGCGACTCATCATCGTTTCGGGTAATTTTGCGTGGAACGTGGCGATATTTACACTTTTAGAACGACTGAGTATTTGACGGCTTAGTATTGGCTGCCATGGTTCATGAAAATGCAGTACATCGAATTTTTCGCGAGCCAAGATCTCATCTATTTCATTTCCGTCGGCACTGACTGCAATTTGCGTGGTAGTACTCATCGGCGAACGAAAGTCTGCCATGCCACCTAAAAATATGGTGTTTTTCATGCCATATGCTTTTTTGCGCGGACTCGGCGTGATGATAAGCGCAGCGTGTCCGCGGGCCTCTAAACCAGCCTGCAAGGCTTTAACACATTCTTGAACACCGCCACCTTTTGTAATGTTATAGGGGCATACTAAGCCTATCTTCATATAATGCTGCAATTATATCATTTGCTATGGACGTTTGGCTAACTGACGCTTGAGTTGCGGCGGCAGCATTACCGACATTTCTTTCTTGTTACCGAGGACACTCGGCGTATGAGCATGTGATTTCATCACTACCTGCGTGTAGTCTCTAAACACCACTCGCATGTGTTGTTCCACGTTATAATTATTAAAATAATGATCGTTGCTAGATGCGACGTGCCAGACTGGTAAATCAATTTTTTTAGTGCAATTATTAAGGTCCAAAAATTCATGGGTTGTTGCCCAGTGTGTACGCACATCATTGGTTTGCCAAAGCAAAACCTCGAAGTCCATCATGGTATTAAATTCTTCGGCTTCCATTTGCAAAAATCGTTTGCGCCCGGCAGGCAAGCGTACATAAATGTTCCTGATTGCAAATTGATTCAGCCCTAGATATCGAATAAAGAAAGGTATTGGCTTAGTGCTAAATAATTTAGTGAAAATCCTGTACATTCTTTGTTGTCGTGGGGTAAACAAAAAGTCATCGCGGTGCATAAAACCCACGATACTCACGAGTAGATCAATTTTCTTGGCCAGTTCGGGATAGCGCTGTAGCATGCGCGTTACTACGATAAACCCATATGAAATTCCGACAATCGTGATACGCTTGCGGCGATAACGCATTTTTACAAATGCCGCCAGATAATCTGCCATATTATCCAAAGTCGGCTTTTGGCCGACTTTATAAAAACTATCCATGCCGCCGAAGCCAGGTAAATCCGGCATTGTAACTGCACCATACATATTAAGGTTCTCCACCAACCCCCACCAACGCTCAAGCAACGCATGGTGACCGTAAATGAGCAGAATTTCACGATTACGGGTTTTATTTGGCGGCGGCACCTTTAACATACGGCCATCTAGGCCATTCATATTCAGCTGCACGATATAGTCAGCCACATTTTTAGACGATGCTTTTTTCATAATAATTGTTGTATAAAGTCTACGACACCTCACCATTGGACGCAACATATAAAAGCACCTATAATGCCTGCGTATGCACCATAAAAAAATGCGTTTATTGTTCGCACTAATAGCTGTCGTTGTTATTGGTTGCGTGGCATTTATGAGCACCAATAAAGCATCGGCGCCAGCTTGGGTGCCTTTTGCATCTGACAAGCCTGCAAAATCTGATGTGAAAATACCGGATTTTAACAAGACCAAATTTTCTACTGACGATCCAGCAAGTATTTGGGTAGTAGTCAATAAAACAAGACCGCTGCAGCCGAAAAATTATGTCCCAACTGACTTAGTTGTGCCGAATGTCACCACAAGCGGCACGCAATATTTGCGGGTGGAGGCAGCCAAGGCAACCGAAACGATGTTCGCTGCTGCCGCTAAAGAAGGTGTTTTGTTAAGAGTTGATAGCGCATATCGTTCGTACGACAGGCAAATCAGTGTATACAACAGCGAGGTAAGCGCCTACGGACAATCAGTGGCCGACAGTGAAAGCGCGCGGCCAGGCTTCAGCGAACATCAAACCGGCCTTGGAGCCGACCTTGGAGCCGCGAACGGCAAGTGTAGCATTACTGACTGCTTCGCAAACACTCCAGAAGGCAAGTGGCTAGCCGAAAACTCCTACAAGTATGGCTTTTTACTTCGTTACACAGATGATAAAACACCAATTACTGGTTATCGCGGTGAGGCATGGCATTATCGATATATCGGCACAGAATTAGCGACCGAAATGCATAACAAAGGGATTAAGACGCTTGAGGAATTTTTCGGACTGCCGGCTGCGCCCGACTATAATTGACATCTCACTAGAGTAAAAACGTTGAAATTAGACCGCTAAACAGGTACAATAGGCACGTTCGTCGATGGAACTTTACCAATCAGTAAAGCGATAGGGTGTGGCCAAGTGGTAAGGCACTGGGTTTTGGTCCCAGCATTCGGGGGTTCGAATCCCTCCACCCTAGCCAAGGAAAGTACACTAATTTCTCCATCCAAACCAATATCGATTTTGAAATCGACCCAAATAATGAGACTTCTTCGGAAGTCTTTTTATTTTGATACCATAACAATATGAAAGTTTTTATAAGTGCAAGCTCGGGCGTAGGCAAGACCACAGTGATTAACGAGCTCTCAGGTCGTGGGTATACTGCTTATGATGCTGATAATGGGGACCTTGCCCTTACCAGACTAGAAATCAAGGAAACTGGCGAACCAGCTGAATGGCCGGAGGGATATGTAAATTGGCATTACTACTCCTGGAATGCAAACGAAGACAGGCTAAAGGAACTCTTGACAAGTAATGATACTGTTTTTATTGCAGGATTTTTGGGCAACCAAGAAAAGTTATATCGATATTTTGACACGTTGATAGTGCTGACTATAGATCCAAAGGAACATGAGCGACGTTTACGTGCGCGTCCTAAACGTGAATTTGGTGACGACGACAAAAACAATCAACGAAGACTAGAGAAATATCCAATACATTTGGCGAAGTTTATAGATTCTGGATTTATAACTGTTGATAATTCCGGCTCCATTGAACAAACTGTAAATCAAATTCTACAAATTATTAGCGTGTAGTCTTGGCTGTTGCACTTATGTATATGCAATTCTTTCTCGTTATAAAGATGGTACATTTTCATAATCACGTCTAACATAAGCACAACATGATATAGTAGGGCGTAATGAAAACATGGTACGTCGTTGCATTGGCGCTCATTATTCTAGTGCTTGGCGGATTGACATCACTTGCTGCGAGTCGTTTTGCCTCTAGTTACCTTAATAAGCAAGAAGAAGTCAGCAACAAGCCATTTATGACGATCTGCTCGAACAAGCTAAAGAAGCACAACGCAACCATTGAAAACGACACCATACAACCCAAGAGCACAAAAGCAGTTTTATGCGATACGCTGACAATCACCAACAAAGACAATAAGACGCGCAAAATTGCGTTCGGCAAACACAATCGTCACCAAGCATATGATGGTGTAGCCGAAAAAATACTAGAGAAAGGGCAGAGTTTTACTATCACGCTCAACGAAGCAGGTAGCTTTATGTTTCATGATCATTCTGAAGATGCCGTAGCTGGTTACTTCACTGTTGGTAAATAGCCGAGAACGTAGCGCTTATGCTATGCTTATAAATAAGAGAGTAAGAATGAGACGGAAATATATATTATTTGTTGTTCTATTATTTATAATAGCAGTGATAGCTGGATTGGTGTGGTATGTCAGCAATCACAACCTGGGTATGCTCAATCCTAAGGGCACGATTGCTTACCAGGAAAGGGATTTGATCATTTTTACGACACTGCTCGGGCTCTTAGTCGTGATTCCTGTGTTCATCATGGCCGGAGCGATAGCCTGGAGATACCGCGAAGGTAATGTTTCTGCTAAATATACACCCGATTGGGACCATAATCGTCTGGCTCAATTTACATGGTGGACAATCCCTATTATCATTATCGGCGGGTTGTCTATTGGTACCTGGATAACGTCACACAGCCTTGATCCGTATCGGCCGCTAGAGCATTCCAAGAAGCCTATCACTATTCAGGTTGTTGCACTGGACTGGAAGTGGCTGTTTATTTATCCCGAAGAAAATATTGCCACTGTGAACTTTATTCAAATACCTAAAGACACACCGATCAATTTTGCAATAACAGCTGATGCGCCAATGAATTCGTTTTGGATTCCGCAACTGAGCGGGCAAATCTATGCAATGCCAGGCATGTCGACGAAATTGCATATTGATGCAAACGAAGAAGGCGAGTACGCTGGATCTTCGGCCAATATTAGCGGCGAAGGTTTTGCTGGCATGCGGTTCACGACCAAAGTAAGCTCACAGCAGGATTTTGACCAGTGGCTAAAACTCGTCAAGCAATCGCCCAACACGCTTGATGCTGAAACTTATGATAAGCTGGCCAAACCGAGCAAAAATAATCCGAAAGCATACTATGCATCAGTCGAAACCGGGCTCTATGATACGATTGTTATGAAATATATGATGCCACACGGGCATGAAGCGGAACATAACGAGGGAACAGCACATACCATGCCTAGTAATTCAAATACTGTGAGTGCACCATGAACATATTTGCGAATTTGCTAGGCAAGCTCACAACAGACGCGTTTCCGAGCGAGCCAATTACGCTTGGTGCAGCCATATCTTTGCCGATTATCAGCCTTGCTGTTATTGGATTCATAACGTACAAAAAACGTTGGAAATGGCTCTGGAAAGAATGGCTTACATCGGTTGATCCAAAGAAAATTGGCGTGATGTACATAATAGTAGCCGGTCTTATGCTGCTGCGCGGCTTCTCGGACGCCATCATGATGCGCGCCCAACAGGCCATTGCTTCTGGCAATGACGGCTATTTATCATCCGATACTTTCCAACAGGTGTTTTCCGCCCATGGCACGATCATGATTTTCTTTGTTGCCATGGGACTTATGTTCGGGCTGATAAATCTGGTAGTGCCATTGATGATAGGCGCACGCGATGTCGCATTTCCTTTCTTGAATGCAACGAGTTTCTGGCTGTTTGTAGCTGGTATGGCGCTAGTGAACCTATCGTTGGTTATTGGGGAGTTTTCGGCAGCTGGATGGCTGGCGTATCCGCCACTTTCTGAGCTCGAGTTCAGCCCAGGTGTCGGAGTCGATTATTGGCTGTGGAGTTTGCAGATCGCTGGCGTCGGCAGTTTGTTATCCGGTGTCAATTTCTTTGTGACTATTCTAAAAATGCGCAGCCCTGGCATGACACTCATAAAAATGCCTATATTCGTCTGGAGCGTACTAATAACCATGGTTATGGTGATGTTTGCTTTCCCAATCCTTACCGCAACACTCGGCATGCTTTCGCTCGATCGGCTGATGGGCATGCACTTCTTCACATCAGACGGTGGCGGCAATGCCATGATGTACGTCAACCTTATATGGGCATGGGGACACCCTGAAGTTTATATTCTCGTCTTGCCAGCATTTGGGATTTACTCCGAAATTGTTGCAACGTTCTCGCGCAAGCGACTGTTTGGTTACACTTCGATGGTGTGGGCATTAATAGCAATCGCGTTCTTCTCATTTATCGTATGGCTGCACCACTTCTTCACCATGGGAGCCGGAGCGAATGTCAACGCGTTCTTTGGCATTACAACCATGATTATCGCTATTCCGACCGGTGTCAAAATATTTAACTGGCTCTTTACCATGTATCGCGGACGAATCCGGTTTGCTTCGCCAATGATATGGTTCATGGGCTTCGTATTTCTGTTTACTACCGGCGGCATGACCGGTGTTATGCTGGCTGTGCCAGGCATTGATTTTCAAGTACACAACAGTTTGTTCTTGGTTGCGCACTTCCACACTATGATTATTGCCGGCGTCGTGTTCGGCTATCTGGCCGGACTGACGTATTGGTTCCCGAAGATTTTTGGCTTTACCTTGCACGAAGGTTTAGGCAAGATGGCAGCCTGGTGCTGGATTATCGGCTTTATATTCGCGTTTTTCCCGTTGTACATTCTCGGCTTTATGGGCGCTACTAGGCGGCTTGATCATTATGATGCGTCGATGGGTTGGCAATCACTCTTTATTGTTGCCGGCATTGGTGCACTTATTATAGGTGCAGGAATTTTCTTCCAATTATTACAGCTCGCAGTCAGCATCAAACAGCGCAAGCAAAATATCGACACCACCGGAGATCCGTGGAATGGCAGAACGCTCGAATGGTCAACCGTATCGCCAGCGCCGCACTATAATTTTGCCATTACGCCAGAAGTACACGACCGTGATCCGTTTTGGTCCTGGAAGCAAACCAAAGCAAAAGCCCATACCGCTTTGCCTAAATACCAAGATATCGTTATGCCAAAGAACACGCCATTTGGCATGTTCATAGCCGCATCGAGTTTCATGATCGGCTTCGGACTTATTTGGCATATATGGTGGCTGGCGCTCGTAAGCTTCTTGGCCCTAATCGCATGTATCATTATTCGCCAAAGCGATACACGCGCCGAATACACCATCACTGCAAAACAACTTGAGGCAATGGAAGCAAAACACGCAGGAAAGGAGCAACCAGCATGAGCGAACTTATAGCAACACGCCACGCGGAAACTCCTAAGCCGCACCACGAAGAGTCAAAGTCTGTGTTTGGTTTTTGGGTGTATCTAATGACCGACTGCATATTATTTGCCACGCTGTTTGCAACATATGTCGTGCTGCACAACAACACTTTCGGTGGCGAGTCAGCTCAAGAACTATTCAACCAGCCGTTTGTGCTGGCAGAAACATTGATACTGCTTACCAGCAGCTTCACCTGTGGCCTGGCAATGTTGGCGGTATACAGACGTAAAAAACCCACAGCTCTTTTGTGGTTTGGCATCACATTTTGTCTCGGTGTAGCGTTTCTGTCACTTGAACTTACCGAGTTTAGCCATTTGTACCATGATGGCAATAGCTGGAGTCGAAGCGGCTTTTTATCAGCTTTTTTTACACTTGTTGGCACACATGGTGCACACATAACGGCCGGCTTGCTATGGATGCTTGTCATGATGATTCAGACAATCCGACGCGGACTAACAAAGATGACAGTACGCCGCCTGGCAATGCTTAGCATGTTTTGGCATTTTCTGGATGTCGTCTGGATCTTTATTTTCACAATCGTATACCTATTTGGAGCGGCAGGGCTATGAGCGCACAGAAAAATCCCCATCAAGGCACGTTATTCACCTATGTTGCCGGTTTTATTTTGTCAGTCGGTTTAACAATCGTCGCTTATTTGCTGGTAACGAAACATGTGTACGAAGGCTGGACGCTTATATACGCGCTTGTCGGATTGGCCGTGGTGCAATTATTCGTACAGATGTTTTTCTTTTTACATCTCGGGCAAGAGCCAAAACCACGTTGGAACCTGGGCAGTTTCTTATTCATGCTATTGGTACTGCTCATTATCGTAGTAGGCAGCCTGTGGATTATGCACAACCTTAACTACAACATGATGATGAGTCCTGACGAAATGAACAAGTACGTCCAAGAAGAAGAGGGAATTTACAGGTAGTGCTTAAGAAATACTACTCGCTTGTGAAACCGGGCGTGTTATATGGTAATGCTATCACGGCAGCAGCTGGATTTTTGCTCGCCAGCGACGGACACGTTGATTGGTGGCTATTTGTCGCACTTTTCATAGGTACATCTTTAGTAATTGGCTCTGCCTGTGCACTTAATAACTACTTAGATCGTGACATTGACAGCATCATGGAACGTACCAAAAGCCGCGCCGTAGCTAGCGGCGCCATACCAGGCTATCATGCAGTGATTTTATCAGTAGTTTTGGGCATTGTGGGTATGGCCGTTTTGGCACTTCACACCAATTGGTTGGTGGTGATAATCGGACTGATTGGATTTGTTGATTACGTACTCTTATACGGCGTATGGTCAAAGCGCATGTCGATCCACGGCACTTTAGTGGGTAGCATATCTGGGGCTACGCCGATTTTAGCAGGGTATGTAGCAGTTAGTGGCACAATCGATACGGGAGCAATCATCGTATTCGCAATTTTATTTTTGTGGCAAATGCCTGAATTCTATTCGATAGCAATTTATCGCCGCAATGAATATAAAGCGGCCGGCGTGCCAGTCATATCTGTAGTCAAAGGAGTTAATCATACCAAGCTGCAGATATTTCTCTATACGTCAGCATTCTTTATTGCAACGCTGCTGCTGACAGCTTACGGATACACCGGCTACGCTTATGTAATAATAATGGCAGCACTGGGATTATATTGGCTGCGGCTTGGCTATCAAGGGCTCAAAACTGCCAAAAGTGAACCTTGGGCACGTAAGATGTTTCGGTTTTCACTTATAATTTTACTGGCATTTTCCTTCCTGATTTCAGTCGACGCCTACCTTCCGTAGATTCTCAAAGATGCCAAAATCATACCGAATACGCTTTTCTGATATAATTGCATTAGAATGAAAACACTCTCCCTCTATTTACACAAACGAGTGAGGGACCATATTGTGTCTCTTGAAAAAATCCTTGCAAATGCTAAAACCAAAAAAGAGCTTTATAAAAGCATCGTTAATGCACCGTTTACAGATAAATTATTAACCACACAATGGAGCCTTGGAATTGTCGTATTACTGCTCGTAAATGAAAAAACTCAGACAATTGATCGTATCGCACTCGCTAATACTGACCTTGCAAAGGGTGCCGGCCAGATGGCGTCTAAGCGGTTTGTAGATATTTTAATACGACTTCATCATG
>CAZGQU010000005.1:0-10134 GCA_964527845.1 uncultured Candidatus Saccharibacteria bacterium
TCTATCATTTGGCGCGACGGCAGTGCGTCAGCAGGGTGTTCCTGGGAAGCGAGTAATAACGTACCAAATAAATACCGAGACGGGTGAGCGCACAAAGTTCCAAGAAATTGTTATACAGCAACCAATTAACCAGCTGGTTGCGCGCGGAAGTTATGTGAATATTCCAAGTAACAAGCAAGCAGTTATGGCCGCAGCAGGTATTAGGAGCAGTGATTACATGTATGTCGATTACATTATCAGTCGTGAATCCGGCTGGCGTGTAAATGCAACAAACGGTCGAACGTGGGGCCTATGTCAGGCTTTGCCGGGCAGCAAGATGTCATCTGCCGGATCTGATTGGCAGACGAACCCTGTGACCCAGCTGCGCTGGTGCAGCTTGTATGCAGCCGGCAAGGGTGGCTGGGAACGATCGTATCATCTTTGGGTGTCTCAAGGGTGGTGGTAGGTACGTATGGAGGAGGCCGCAATCCCGAAAAAAAGTCTCGGTCAACATTGGCTGCATGACGCGGCGAGCTTGCATGCTATGTGCAATGCGGCTGATGTGCAAGCCGGCGATACGGTATTAGAAATCGGACCTGGACTGGGTACACTGACAGACGTTTTATTGCAAAGAGAAGCAGCAGTTACAGCTCTTGAATACGACGAGGCGCTTGCCGTAAAGCTCACTAAAAAATACGCGAACCATGCTTCTATCCAAATAGTGCAGGGCGATATACGTACCTACGATTTTGGCAATATGCCGGAAGTCTACAAAATAGTAGCCAATATTCCTTACTATCTCACTGCAAACTTGATGCGAATTTTGACTGATGAATCCACTCATGGACCAACGCGAGCTGCGCTGTTGGTACAAAAAGAGGTTGCTGAGCGTGTGGCGGCTCGTCCTGGCGCTATGGCATTTTTAAGCGTTGCTGCCCAGTTTTACTATGAAGTTTCGCTCGATGCATTGGTGCCGGCCGAACTATTTACGCCGCCGCCTAAAGTCGATTCGCAGATACTGGTGCTAAACCGCCGTGAAACGCCACTTTTCACAGATGTTGATAGCACGATATTCTTTAGGCTTGCAAAAGCCGGGTTTGCTGCGCGGCGCAAAAAACTACGCAGTAGCTTAAGTGCTGGGCTTCATATCAGCAAGCCGGCGGCAGAGCAGTTGCTCGCGAAGGCTGGCATAAGCCCGGACTTACGAGCACAAGCATTATCGCTCGAAGACTGGTATGCTATCTACAAGGTATACACCGAAAGTTAGTTATGAGCACTTCCAACGACACTGCGCACTTGCTACATCACTTAGTAGCCATGCTATCGCGCGAGTCGGATCAAATTTTGATGGAGCAATTAGGCATAGGCTTGTCGCAGTACAAAATCCTGTCAGCAATTCATAGTCATCCGCATATCCAGCAAAAAATAATAGCCAGCATGCTTGGTCAAACCGAAGCAAGCGTGAGTCGGCAAGTGAAAATTTTGCAAAAGGACGGTCTCTTGATTGCCCGCAAAAATCCGCAAAACCAGCGCGAGCATATAGCAGAACTCACTGCTCGCGGACTACGACTCATTGAAGCCGCAGAACATTCGCTCGGTAATTATCATGCTAAATTCCTAAGCGGACTGAGCGGCAAACAGCAAAACCACATAGGAGAATTATTAGCTACGCTCCACCGCAATACATGCTATATGCAACACCCTGGTACTCAGGAAGGATAGTCACATAGCTAAGCATTAACAATATTGACAAAGTGTGGTATAATATATCGTATGAAGTGAGAAAATCATTCACTCATTGGAACTTATGGGTAAGTTCTGACGAGGGGCTGAATTTTAAGCTCGACGTTGGACTTTATCGGTTAGATCAGCAAGTCGCTTGTCAGCGTATAGGCAACATTCAATAACTGCAAAAGTTACTGATCGCGTAGCTAGCGCGTGGAACAGTGTAAAAGCTGCTTTCGCGATGCCTCAGCTCGCAACAGTTCGCGCTTAATCACGCGAACAACGCCTAGCTAGACATCAGATATGGCGAAAGCGTTTCATATTCATCTGGTTGCGCAAGTGCTATCATCCATAGCATTTGTTAAGACTTAGGATTGCCAGAGCGAAATGTTTGTCCGTTTCGATACTCGCTCTGAAAGAATTTAAAACGGACTAAGCTTGTAGAAGACTAACCAAGATAAAACGACGGACGCGGGGGCAGTACCCGCCAGCTCCACCATAAGAGACTTTTCGCTAAATGAAAGGTCTTTTTTGTTTGACTTTAGCCTGGTAGGTTGTCATTTAGAATTGTGTCTACTCCATTTTCGGCATAGGGTCGTACTGTATATGTTTGATGATGGCCACGTTCTGTAAATTCGTGTTTGCATACTTCAGCTTATTCAGGGGTATCGAAAGTAACTGGCACGCGGTATTGGTTGCCATGAATGTCTTCGCGCCAAACACACCATTTTTGTTCTTCGTTTGGAGACGGCAAGCTACACTCTACGTTCATACTAAAAGTATAACTAAGCAGTTGACTCCATGATATTATTATATGGATGGAATACGAGGAAGAATTACTCGATTTAGTAAATGAGAACGATGAGGTAATAGGTACAGTTCTGCGTGCGGAATATTATGCTGCACCAATACAGCATGAGGGGTATTTGCGGGCAGTAGAAATTTTTATTGTTGATGATCAGGGCCGGCTGTGGATACCGCGCCGCACAATGGATAAAAAGATCGCTCCTGGCGGTCTAGATTATAGTTGCGGTGGCCATGTGAGTTCAGGAGAATCGTATATCGAGTCAGGACTCCGGGAAATTGAAGAAGAGCTGAACTTGCATTTGCATGAAAACGACCTACATCTTGTTAAGAAGTTTCATCCTGTGCCAGGTATGAAGTGGTTTCGAGAGATATATAAATATCAAACCAATGAGGTGCCTGCGTATAACCCAAATGACTTTTCAGAGTATGAGTGGCTGACGCCTGGGGAGCTGATTGCTAAGTTAGAAGCAGGCGAGCCGGCAAAATCCAGTTTGCTCTATACCATCAAAGAAATTGCCGACAACTTAGGTAGAGCATAAGAGGTTTGGCTTTACTTGAGCGCCGATAGATGGTTGAATGAAGGCAGGGATGAAGCTTAAGACTCCTTCTCGAAATATACGGTATTCCTTTGTCATGGTCGTGCTGCTGATTGGGCTGATATTCGGATTTGCAATGCTGGCTGGCGCCATTACCTACAAACTCACCGATGCAGCAGATAATACTAAAACATTGAAGTCAGAAAAGTTTGATACGGCTGCACCGGCAGCGCTTATTACTCAGAAAACGGAATCACAGTCAGGCAGTTCTGGCAGTACTGATACTACTAATATCCAAAATACTGAATCTCCACAGGTCACACAACCGGCGGCCGCAAGTACTATTGTCGGCCCTACGGTTTCTGCCAACCATAGTGCTCATTGCTCGAGCCTAGAATCGAAATCAGCCGATGCGCTTAAACAGGCAAATGCAGACGCATATGCTACGCACACTCAAGCCAAAAAAGGCGTACCACCATTTCTATTGGATTCGGTAAAGAGTAAGCAAGTTGATGCATCTTACGCAAACTACCATGCGCGCATCAGTGCATTATATAAAGATGCTGCGGCAACCCTGCAAAGCGCAGGGTGCAGCTCTCGTAATGTAGTGCTAACACTTTATCCGAAATAGTAAGTGGCGGCAGTAGTATTTTTAAAAACTAACTTCGCTTTGCAAGAACATAGCCGGTGCCGATTGCGGCTAAAGTTGCAAGCATAGCGCCGCTTGCCACCGCATTAAGCGTATCCGCTCGCATCCGTTTTTCGCGCCAGCCGCCATGCATGCCTTGGTTGGCTTCGATAGGTTCGTATAGATTGCCGGCAGTGTTAGCAGAGGACTCTTTGCTGAGTAAATTGACACGCGTATACCTACTCATTTGATTTTCGTACATGCCGGGGTTAAACGCATTTTGCATGGCCATCATCCTTCCGGCTCCACCAACAATAATTTCTCGGCGCGGCCACTTGGTCAGCTTAAAAATTTGCTTTGCAACATATTCCGGATCGTACACTGGCTCAAGTGCCCGGATGGCTTTACCGGTGTAATTAGCACTGTTTTGATACAGATTAGTGTCTATCGAGGCCGGCATAACAGTACACACGCGGATGTCTCTGTGCTGGTTATCGAGTATTAGCTCCATGCGCAAAGACTCATCAAATGCACGAATCGCAGCCTTACTCGCACTATATATGCTGATATATGGCTGCGGAGCTGAAGCGTTGACCGAGCTAACATTAATAAGCGTACCGTAGCCTTGTTCGCGGAATTGTTGAAGGGCGACACAGCTGCCAAAAACGGTGCCGAAAAAGTTGGTGTCCATAACACGTCGCATAACTCTGAGGGGTAGATCTTCAATCTTGCCGGTCAGATATACGCCGGCATTATTAACCCATACGTCGACATGGTCGAATGATCGAGCAGCCGCTTCGCGTAAGCGCTGCATGGCTTCATCGTCAGTCACGTCGACGGCAAACGGTATTGCCTGGACATTATACTCTTCGCATTGGGCTGCAACGTTTTGAAGCTGCTCCTCGCGCCGAGCCGCAAGCATAAGGTTGTAGCCCTCCTCGGCGAATTTTAGGGCGGTTGCCATGCCAATGCCGCTGCTCGCACCGGTTATAACCACTACCTTATTTTCTTTTTCTTTCACCTCTGTATTTTCTTGCATTTCCGTGTCTTCAGCCATGATAAAACTCCTTTGTTACTGTTTAATTCCAGTTAACGCCCATGCCGCTATCCGCACAGTCAGAAAACTCACAATAGATTGATAATTACATGTGAGGGAATGACGGAAGCAGTTGGTATAATAGGTAACAATGGAAGGAAATATAAATAGGGTTGCGGCCAGCGCGATTGGTGAGATGCTCAAGGTAAAGGGGCACGTAGTTGCGCATCAATATCACCACCATTAAGTAAAAAATAAGAGGAGAAATTATAATGAGTGCCAAGCTAGAATCACAAAGCCAACCAACCTTTTATGAAGACGACTTGGCGGCAGCTTGGCACGTACAGGCAAGTGCCGCTTTGGCAGAAAGTCGTTTGCGCGAGCAAACTGCCGATGTGGTGGAATTAGTTGGCCGTGAGGCCATCATTGCAGCAGAAGAAACTACTTTAGCGCTCTTTACGTCTCAAAGAATAGCGTAGCTTTAGAGCTTAAGAATACATACGGGCGATATTACCGGCGAGCTTTCGACGGAATTTGCGGGCGTTGACAAGATCGACGACATAAATGCTGCTTTGCTCGGCTGGTAGCTCTGGCTGAATAAGGATGTTTGCACGGTTCGATGCACCGTGTCGCTTGGCAAGATCGCTTACACCTATGCGTAGTAGGCTGTGACCAAGTGCTTGTTTGACTCGCTGAGTTGCCGTAGCTTCTGTATTTTTAAGATTTTGGTATTCCGGTGATTTTACGGTGACGCCAGATTTAGTCATGAGACTCCATATTGTCTTAAATTCAGCCGGAATTCTTTCTTGTAGTAAAGCCATGCCACCTATGCAGCGAACTGCCGCATACTGCTTAGGTGCACGTACGCCCATTTCCGGCCGTTCGGCCAGTCGCGTGCCTACAGCATGCATGAATCGTGCTTCGTCTATCAGATCGGGTAAATATGCAATCGATGCATCGTATTCATTTAACGGCTTAGTTTTACGGAAAGTAGCTGTTGTCGTGACTTTTATGCATTTAGCTTCGTCGTCGGGCATTGCATACAAGTGCGCACAATCGCCATTCGCAAACTTTGGACCATATTGGGCTTTTTGTCCCTTCTCTTTGCCGGTAAGCGTAGCAGCAGCCCGCAAGAATATTTCCAGCTCATCTGGTTGCTCGGCAAATAACCGCTCACCAGCAGGAGTTATATGTATTGCTTGCACACCATGTTCGGTAGCAAGTTGCTCATGGTCTATCAAAGAAGCCATAATCTACATATTATACCACATACACTAATATATGTAAAAATCTTATGGCATCAAAAACAACAAATATCTCCCACCTGTTACATATGAGTAAGTGCTTGCTGGAACAAGAAGTTGTGAGAACCATGCAATACATTGCCGTCGAGGATCTCTTCAATGGGCACCCATGCTACTTGCGGTGACTCTTCGCTTGGACGCAATACGGGCAAGTTGTGCGAGTCCTTGCATGCAAAAAGCAGCGCCGAAGTTTCTGGCCACGCGTTTGCCGTGACGCGTATATCAACTACCGGACCTTGATAGACAAGTCGTAACTGGTCCACTTCATTATTATCAAGCTGCAGACCAAGTTCTTCATTGGCTTCACGTACTCCTGCTTGGAGTGCGTCTTCACCAACATCTATAAATCCGCCTGGCAACGCAAGCGCGCCGGTATCTGCTCGTACAACTAATGCAATATGCCTGTTCTTGATAATTATAGGGTCGACAGTGTAATTAGGCCCCCAATTCCAATACGCGCCTTTGCCAGTAATAACGCCGATAGTCGGATCTTGTATCATATGCCTAAACCACGGATGCAGTGGCCTGCCTAAGCCATCAAGCTCCAAGCCTTGCTGCAAAAGATGTGATTGCTCTTCCGGAGAGGGAGCGGCTTCAATATCGCGGCGGTTTGGATGGCTATTTACGGTCCACGTACCGTCTGGCAGCAAAATATTTCCATCTGCCGATCTCGGCATGTCATTGCCGTAAAATACTAATCGATCTTCGAAAGACGGGTAATGTGGATAAGTAGAGCGAGCCAAATTAACCCTCAGCAAATCAAGTTGCTTTTCAATGGTCGGGTTGTCATTCTCGGCGTATGGTAGATGTTCGTGATTCATGCAGTAACTTCCTGTTTGGCGGCAAAGTGTTTTTTGGCATAGGCAAGCACGAGTGCCTCGGGGCCAGTATGTTTACCGGGATTATCACTTAACTTTACCGTGTCGGCTTCGTTGCCTTCCGGTGTTCTTACGTGAGTAAGTTTAGCAACAATATTAAGCGATTTTAAGCCGAGATCATTCGTAAGTGTGGTGCCCCAGCCGAACAGAACGTTAATACGTCCGCCAAATATTTTTTGCAGCGTTACGATTTGCTCAATATTCAAACCGTCACTGAACACTAGTGTTTTGGCAGCCGGGTCGATGTTGTTTTCTTCGTAAAACTCAATCACGCGTTCACCAAACTCAACCGGATTGCCAGAATCGTGTCGCACACCTCGCCACGCTTCAGCTTGCTCGGCTGTGAAATCGGTAAAGAAAAATTCCGAACCAAAAGTATCGGTTAATACAATCGACAGTCCTTCTCCATAGCGTTCGTACCAATCGCGCAAAAATTCGTTATGTGAATCGCGAATGTCTTCGTTGCGCGCATCTGCAAGAGCGGCGTAGAGCATAGGCATTTCATGGGCGTGAGTGCCGATTGGTTTTAAGTTTTGAGTGTGTGCAAAAGCCACATTGCTCGTACCGATAAAGTTATCTGGGCATTCATCTGCCAACCGCTGCAATACGTGACGCTGCCAGCGCATGCTAAAGTGGCGCCTGGTGCCGAAGTCAGCAAACTTAATGTCTGGATTTACCTGTAAAATTGCAATCTTTTCACTCAACCGTCGATCGCCTTCATCGTAGATTGCCATAATATCAAGCCCATTGTCGCGAACATAATTCTCAAAGTATTGCTCGTTGATTTCACTCATGAGGATGGTTTCCCAGAAACTCACTAACGGTACCGGACCGGTGGCGTCGACGGTGATGTCGTTCGTTGTTTCGTCGTGACGTACGCTGACTGGCGGCAACTTGTTGGCTTGTAGGTAATCCAGATATGGGTCAGCAAACACTCTGTTACCTTCGGTATCTACCAAAGAGGCAAAATACTCGATTTCATCCTGCTGCCAATTCCGCTCCCGAATGCTGTTCAGACGTGTCTGCAATTCCTGCGGATTGATATAATCTTCAAGTCGTTGTTCGCCGCGATTTTTAAGCGTAAAGGTTCCCTCGATATCTGGCACTTTTTCATATTGCAACTGGCTCATGGTTGGTTTGTAATAGTCCAGTCCGGCAGTTATCATGCTGTCTTCGCGGTACGGGCCATATTCTATCGTCTGCATGATGTCTGCTCCTTAATAGTAATAACACTGCCGTTTAGTATTTCTCTGGCCGTCACGAATGTGGCGCCAGCCTGTTTCATTTCGGCAATCGCTTGCTCACCGTCACCAGGATTAACGTCAACTGCCCGAATGGCGTCTTCGACCACATAAACACCAAGCTGATCCGGCGCACTGCTTTCCGCATTGAGCAGGTCGAGTACAGTGGCTTTGACACAGTAGTCAGTTGCTAGACCACCGACAATAACCGCTACTTTCCTTAGTTGCTCCCCTCGGTTATATAAAACGTTTGCTTTACTTAAAGTGTACTCGCGCACAGTATCAATAGCGCCAAAGTCGCCGCGGCCATTCCCGCTGGTCTGCAGCGGGCTTTCATGTGTGAATTGAGCAAAGAAACCGGAGTACCCGTCATCTTTTTTACCGGTGCCTTTGTGAGCAATTGAATCGTGGTCGCCAATTTCTAAGTCATTATGAAAAGCCGCACCAGCCTTGTGACGCACGCAGTGAACAGGCCAGGGGCCGCCGTTTTCTGAGAAGTGGGCAGTGTCTTCGGGGTGCCAGTCGGCGGTGAAGATGACATTACCCGGCTGCTGGAGAGGAGTAAGTCCGTCGGCCTGAAAACTGCGGACCCAGCGGTTGATGGCGTTCATCGGTTGAACCACAGCGTCGCCCTCCTTAACGGCGAGGGCACCGCCAGGGCAGAAGTCGTTTTGAATGTCGACGTTAATTGCGACTACATCAGTGAATTGTTTGCGGGTTGTTTCCATAAGTTGCTCCTTGCTATTATTTATAAAGTTAGTGTTGAATACACACTAAGTGTATATAATCCACTGTACGCTTAAGTTAGTGTATTGTCAACACTTTCTTTGTATGATATGTTAGAAATATATAAGCGAGGAGAAGATGATGGGAATGCCAAGAAATCTAGTAATGATACGGCATGGTCAGTCTGAACCTAATATTATCCAAAGGCAGATCAAGGATGACCCCTCGGCTGTAGCGCCTGAAGGTTTTTTCGATAGGCACGATAGTCAAATGCGTTTATCAAGGTTAGGTATTGAACAAGCAGAAATTACAGGCGACTTTTTGCGCGAAGAATTCCCAGAAGGATTTGATCGTTACTATGTCTCACCTCATACCCGAACAGTGGAAACTGCAGGACGTTTGGCACTTGGTGCAAAGTGGCATGTTGATGACCGCTGGCGCGAAAGAGATTGGGGCGAATATGGAGTAGCTAACGGACAGGAACGCAAAGACGCATATGAACTGTCTACCAAACTGAAAGAACAAAATAACTGGCTCTGGTGTCCCTTGGGTGGTGAATCGCTGGGTACAGGAGTTCGCCTGCGGTTCGAAGATAGTTTAGACACGATGCACAGAGAGCTTGACGGCAAAAGAGTACTTGTAGTGGCGCACGGTGAAACTATGAGTGTTGCACAATTTGTGCTGGAACGCATGGTACCGGAAGAATGGCTCGAACGTGACAAAGACCCTGCGTATAGAATTTCTAACTGTCAAGTACTCGAATATTCAAGAGTGCATCCAAAGACAGGAGTTATGGGCTCGCATATGGAGTGGCGAAGATCTTTGTGCGTCTGGGATCCAGGGCGTTCATGGGATAACGGAGAGTGGGTGCATGTAGACCGTAAACTCTATTCTGACGAAGATTTACTCCAAATGGCGGAGAGGCACCCGCAATTACTTCCAGCTAGTTAGTCGAAGCTGCGCTCTAAGGCGTGAAGCTCGGTATGCTTGAATTTGTATAGTCGAGCAGGCCGGTGAGCGCCTTCTTTGCGTAATTGGTCGGTCTTATCAATAAGATCAAGTGACAAAAACTTTTTGCGGAAATTGCGTTTGTCGAGTTCGCGCCCCAGGACCGCTTCATACGCAGTCTGAAGTTCCGAAAGTGTAAAGTAACGAGGAAGCAGCGCGTATACGGCATTCGTATAAGTAATCTTGGAGCGCAAGCGGTTGTGCGCGTACTGAATGATGTGCTCATGATCGTATGCAAGTTCGGGGAGGTGGTCAATCGGGAAAAA
>CAZGQU010000005.1:10144-19160 GCA_964527845.1 uncultured Candidatus Saccharibacteria bacterium
TTGGACAGTTTTGCTGTACACCGGCACAAGTTTTCTGCCAAGACCCATATAAGTCACACTGACGGCATGGCCCCGTGGATCACGCGCAATTGTATCAAATGTATAAAGCTGCTCGACTAGTTGTAAATCTCCGGTGCTTACGCCGCCTTTTCGTTTAAGTATACGAGCCATGGCCTGGCTGGTTGTCTCGCCGACTGCGTTATAGCCGCCAGGTAATGCCCAGCAACCTTTAAAAGGGTCGTGTGAGCGCTCGATAAGTAACACATTAAGCACATTGCCTTCAATTTGAAACACGACACTATCAACAGTGAGGGTGGGCGGCGTATATTCTTTGCTATACATATTGTTCAGTATACATTATTGCCTTCGAGGCACTGGCTGTAGGCTCAGGGAACAAAAGCTATTTGATGGCACAAAATCCCAGGGAGGCAGGTAGCTCGCGCTTATGTTGTGTAGTCTGGTAGCGCCGTTCAATGAGAGCAGCTGCGCGAGGATTGATTGACCTACCCTCGAGATAATCGTCAATATCCGAGTAGGGTATGCCGAGTTCATCTTCATCGGCTTGTCCCGGTCGGCTATCCAAAAGGTCGGCTGTCGGCCGTTTAGTGTAAAGCCGAGCAGGAGCGTCGAGCGACTGCAAGAGTTGTTTGCCTTGGCGCTTAGTAAGGCCAGCTAAAGGCAAGATATCAGCGCCGCCATCACCATACTTGGTATAAAATCCTGTTACCGCTTCGGCAGCATGGTCGGTGCCAACCACTAATAAACCATAGGTGCCGGCAAGCGCGTATTGGGTAATCATGCGCATTCTGGCCTTAACATTACCTTTGTCAAAGTCTGACAGGTTGTATCCCTCAGCATTTTTAAATGCTTCGGCGAATGCATCGGTTGGTCCTTTAATGTTTATCTCATGAATATGATCCGGTTTAATAAACTCGCATGCCAATCGGGCGTCATCCCGATCTGCTTGTTGGCCGTAGGGCAATAGTACGGCGTGAAATGACGCTTCGTGTCCGTCGCACTGTCGCGCTTCGACTGCCTTTTGGGCAAGATAGCCGGCTAGCAAGGAGTCCTGACCACCGCTGATGCCGAGTACGTAACCATGCAAGCCCGACGCGCCAAGGTAGTCGGCGAGGAAAGCGGTACGCTGGGCAATCTCCTGCGCCGGATCAATTTCGGCCTGCACGCCAAGTGCTTCAATAATTTCTGATTGCTTTGGTGATATTAATTGTTCGGACATAGCACTGCTCCCTTCGTAGTAAGTGTTAATTTGACATTAACTAAACTGCACTGTACACTATATAGACAGTAAGTGTCAATAAAACAATAACTAAATATATTTACATGGAAGCAAAAAAAGAAATCATCATTTTCGGTGGCAGCTTTAATCCACCGACTCTCGCCCACCAAGCGATTATGAAGAAGTGCCTAGAGCAACCAGGCTACGATGAAGTCTGGGTGATGCCCTCGGGAGATCGTATAGATAAAGAAATTACAGCCAGTGATGCCGAAAGACTGGCTATGCTTCATCAGGTCAAAGGTGAAGTGTTCGCCGGCAATGAGAGGCTGCATGTATCGGATTTTGAGCTTAACTTGTCGCGACCAACCCAAACCATACGTACGCTAGGGGCTTTAGCGACCGCATATCCAGATGTTCATTTTTGGTTTGTGTATGGCGCCGACAGCTATGCCTCGATGGCTACGTGGCAAAGTGGCGATCGTTTGCAAAGGGAAATGTCATGCCTGCTTATGGCGCGAGCGGGCTATAGGTTGCCGCCGGAAACCATGCACGTTCGCCACTTGCCGGCTATGGAAGATTGTTTAGTGGGCATGTCATCAACAGTGGTTCGCGAACGACTGGCGCGACGTGAGGCGGTGAAGGATTTGGTGTGCAGGTCAGTCATGTCGTACATCCAGGAGCGTAAGTTATACCAAACTGCTTGACTCCAAACCTCAAATCAGCAATTATCCATCAGCACTAAACGATCTTATTATTATGCGTTGCGGTGTTTTCTGCGCGTGTAGAGCAGGTGGCTGATTGTGCCTCCCGCTGTTGCAAGAGCGGTTAGACCAGCTACTTTCTCGGGGCCGGTTTTGGGGAGTGTTTCTGCTGCAGGAGCAGAAGCTACAGGCTGAGGTGCCGGCTGCTGTACCACGACAGGTGTCGTTGTAGTTGTCTGGGGCGGAGCAGCAGGTGTAGGAGCCGGAGTTTCCTGGGAAGGAACGTTGACCGTCACATTAGAGCTGGCATTAGCAGTTGCATTGGCTGTTGCATTTGCCGAAGGCGATGGTGCTGGTGTTGTTACTTCCGGCTGGGGCGCAGGGGTAGGTGGAGTTACGGGCTGCTGAGGAGTTGGTTGTGGTGTCGGCACAGGTTTCGGTTGTCGATGTGGAACAGCTGGAGTAACCGGAGTCGCAATTACAGGATTGCCGCAACTGGTTAAGATAGCGTATTGGAATCTGCCGGTGTTGCGCCGGTTTTGGACGGTGGCGTTATTGACCGTGCTACTGTTGTTTGAGGTATCTGCTGAGTTATTTGCTGTCGCATTATTCATGCCATTGTCAGAATTTGTTGTGTTGGATGAGTTGGTGTTTTGTGTGTTATTCATATCGTTGGTATTGTTATTGCTCGTGTTTGCGTTGTTATTACTCATGACTACAAAAGCTTCAAGACGATTGCTGTTGAATGAAACACTTGGCGGTCGGGTATAGAATTGTACACCTTGGCTGGAAACGGGAGTGCTCCCCGCCATGTTTTGCCTGCCAGCGGTCATAGCGTTTCTAGCCACGGTTTCACCATCCACAACAACATTACCCGCCCTCGTTACGTAACCAAGGACGGCGTTTGAATCAAGTCGCATGATCTCCCCTCTGCTAATGCCAAAATACCGAAAAATTTCCGCTGCACCTGGCTGGCTGAGTTTTTGCTCCAGCTCTCCGGTGGAGAGGGCGCCGCACTGAATCACGGCATTAGCGTCACAGTCGCGTTGTGATGTATTGGCAGAAAGCGCTTTGGTCGTAGTGCTCAAAGGGCTTGCGATACCGAGCAGCACTAAAGTGATAATCGACATGAGGCCATATGTAATTTTGGCTCGCAGCGAAATGCGTTTACTGAGAGTATTCGACATAGGCCACCCTTATTTACTATGGTTTTAGTATAGTAATGCCTCTTTTTGGTTGCAGTAATGTTATTCACAATTTCAAGGACGTAGTTCGAATTTCTATAATAGGATGATATACGTAGCCACAACAGGGTTTTTGCCTTGACCTAAACAGAAAATCATGCTAATGTATAAAGTAATTGTTTTCTATGGATCCAAATTTGTTTGAGTAACTAAGGTATTTTTGGCTTCAAATCAGGAACCAATATATCTATCAATACTAAACAAAGGATCCTATTTTTATGGCTTCATATGCTTATCGCCAGCCTCGCGGCCGGTATACTTCTCGTAAAACTAACACTCGCAGTAGCGGCAAAAAGCGCCCCCAAGGAAAATATATAAACCCGGCTAAGTTTGTACGCACGGCAACTATAACTGAGCAAGAAATCTATCAACCAACTCATGTGTTTGATGATTTTAAGATTGAATCGTTACTTAAAACCAATATTGCCGCCAAGGGCTTTATTGCACCGTCGCCGATCCAGGATCAAACGATTCCACTGGCGCTTGAGGGCACTGATGTCATAGGTATTGCTAATACTGGTACAGGCAAAACAGCAGCTTTTGGTATTCCACTGTTGCAAAAACTCATAACAGATAAACAAGCAAAAGCGTTAGTAATTGCACCAACTCGTGAGTTGGCCCAGCAAATCGACCAAGAGCTCCGAGCCCTCGGCAAGGGCAGTCAATTGCTTGGAACGCTACTTATTGGCGGCACGCCAATGGGTCCGCAGCTGCGTGATTTGCGCAATAAGCCAGAAATAATTATCGGCACGCCGGGTCGAATCAAAGACCATATGGAACGTGGTACACTTAACCTTTCCGATTACAACTTTGTAGTCTTGGACGAAGTCGATCGAATGCTTGACATGGGATTTATCGGTGATATTCGCGCCATTTTGCACGAAGTGGCTGAGCCTCGACAGTCGCTATTCTTCTCGGCGACGCTTGGTCGTGAGGTTGCGCAGTTGATTACGCAATTTTCTCATAACTCAACCACGGTGTCTGTGAAGACAAGCGAAAGCAGCGACAACGTACACCAAGATGTTGTACGCTACGCTACCAATATAGATAAATTAGATAAACTACACGACATATTGATTCAAGAAAGTGTTACCAAAATTATTATTTTTGATGAAACGCAGCGCAGCGTCGAGCGGTTAAGCAAAGAATTAATAGCGCGTGGCTTTGATGCCGATGCCATTCATGGTGGCAAAACCCAAGGTCAGCGTCAGCGCGCCTTGGCACGCTTTAAGACTGATGGCATTAACGTATTGGTGGCAACTGATGTCGCAGCCCGCGGTATTGATGTCAAAGACATTACACACGTCATAAATTATAGTGTGCCGCAGACTTACGAAGATTATGTTCATCGTATTGGACGCGCTGGACGAGCAGGTAAAACCGGACACGCCCTGACATTTATTGCCCACTAGGGTAGCGCATGCTTATAAGTATGGTATACTTGAGCCACTAGAGCGCTGCTAACAGGTTATTCGTGTTACATCTAGGTTAATTAGTAAGTGTTTCGAGGAGCAGCGAACTGCATTGTCAGGATACCTCCACACAAAATAAGGAGTATATCCATAATGGCAACAAAATTATTTGTCGGTTCCCTTGCTTGGGCAACCACCGACGATCAACTTTCAGAATTCTTTTCTGCTGCAGGTACTGTTGTATCTGCGAAGGTCATCACTGACCGCGACACCGGCCGCTCACGCGGATTTGGATTTGTTGAAATGTCTTCTGACGAAGAAGCTAAAAAAGCTGTTGACGAACTCAACAACAAAGAGCTTGACGGTCGTAACATTACGGTGAGCGAAGCCAAAGAGCGCGAAGAACGCCCACGTAGTAGCGGTAGCTTCAACCGCGACAACGACAGCCGCCGCTACTAAAGCCGGCTCAGAAAATCGATAAACACCAGCTATAATGGACTCGGTATGAGTCACAGGCCGCTGGTGTTTATTGATATTGAGACAACGGGCGCAAGCGCCTGGACGTCGCGCGTACTAGAAATTGGAGCGCTTCGGGTAGAAAACAACCAGGTAATGAAGCACTACTCCCAGCTGGTTGATCCGGAAGAAACTATTCCGCCGTTTATTACCAACCTCACTGGCATACAGGAACGAGACATCAAGGATAAACCGACGTTTTATAGCGTGGCGAATGATGTTAAGGCACTGTTTGAGGATGCTATTTTTGTGGCGCACAATGTCAATTTTGACTATAGCTTTATAAAAGAAGAGTTTCGGCGGCTCGGTGTGCCGTTTAACAAAGATCGTTTATGCACCGTACGGCTCAGCCGGGCGTTGCATCCAGCACAAAAAAGCCATCGGCTGGATGAGGTGATTCGGGTGCATGGTTATAAAGTCGCCAATCGTCATCGGGCATATGACGATGCTGAGATATTGCATCGCTTTTACGTAGAGCATCTGGCAAAACACGGCATAGATATATATCGCACAATGGACAAACTGCTCCAACGGGCGCGCTAGTAAAATTACTTACAGACCAAGCCTATGTTGCTTACTACACTTGAAATACGTAAGCAAAAGGAGGACGCAATGGGATATAGGGAGCTTATCAAAAAGGTGCAAAACTATTCCGGATTCTCGGATGCCGAATCAGAACAAGCGTTGCAAATAATGGTCGAAAGTCTGTCGATTCGTTTGAATGAGGGTGAGCGCAAGGACTTTGCGAGCCAGCTGCCGGAAGAGTTGCAAGATATTGCACTGAGCGTAATGCCCACTGAAGAAATGGCCCGCCAGGATATGGTGGAACAGTTTATGGAGCTGGAAGACATTGACGAAAACCGCGCGATGAAACAGATTAAGGCCGCGTGGCGGGCTTTGAAAGACGCTATAAGCCCGGGTGAGATTAGCGATATCAAGGCACAGCTGCCCAACCAGACGGTTGCATTATTGAACTAAGGAGTCGATATGACAGATTACGGCGAAGAGTTTGAAGAAAATCATGAAAGCATGCATATGCGCCGGCACGAGCGAAATTTTCGTGGCCATAAATTATCTGTAGCAGTCGGCCATAATCAGCAGATGCGAAAACAGGGCGGTGAATCGGCCAAAGGTAAGAATAAGCCTAAAATAACCGGCTATCCGCCCAGCGGACAAGTAGAAGAGGGGTAGGAGAGATGACAAAATATGGTAAAAAAGCCCAGGAAGAAGTGCATAAAACCATGCACGAACACAAGCATGAAGGTAAGTACCAAAGTGACAAACAGGCAGTAGCAGTCGGCCTGAATAAGGCGCGACAAAAGGGTGCCAAAGTTCCGAAGAAATAAGTTTTGTCATTTGCTAGACTGAAAGTAGTGAATGAAGATCCCTTGCCGTGCAGCGAAAAGCTAGCTTTTGATACACAAAAAGAGGCAGTCGCTGCAGCAACAGTCGCACGGCATCGTTACGGCTCGGAACTAAAGCCGTATAAGTGTCGGCATTGTAATTTATGGCATCTTGCAAGCGCATAATACGTAATATTAACCACAAACTTGACTTGAGACTTCTGAGGTCATAGGCTTAAGCTATACATGTTAGGAAAAGCAAAAAAAATAGCAAACAAAACAGGGCTGTTTTCGTTTGGGCAACTATACGAACTGACGGAAGACGATGTGCGTGAGGCACGTGAGTACATTGCCAAGTATTGGGAGCGGTTAGTCCGCAGCCATACTAAAGATGATGAAAGTTTGCTCGGCGTCCCAAGGCCGTATTTGGTACCGGCGAGCGAAGAAGGCCATGAGTTTGACTTTAATGAGCTGTACTATTGGGACAGCTATTTTATGGTGCAGGGATTGCTCGACAAAGATCATAAAGAGTTAGTGATGGGAATTTTGGAAAACCTCGAGACGCTATATAAGCGTTTCAAGGTGATTCCAAACGCTTCGCGGACGTATCTAATGGGCCGGTCGCAGCCGCCGTTTTTGACGAGCTTTATTTTTGATATATACAACGCCTACAATCCAGAGCGTGATTGGCTGAAGGCGTCGATTGATGTGGCAAAGCAAGAGTACGAAACAGTGTGGCTTGGTACAGCGAAACCGAATTGGCGACAAGTGCACGAAGGTTTGAGTCGGTACTATGACATCAATATGCTGCATGATTTGGCGGAGGCAGAGAGCGGCTGGGATATGACGCCACGGTTTGGCCGCCGTGCACTGAATTATTTGCCGGTGGATTTGAATGCGCTGCTGTATAAATACGAAACAGATTTTGCGCACGCGGCACGCTTGCTCGATGATAAGCGCGAAATTGCCAAGTGGGAACAGGCGGCCAAGGCGCGTGTCAGCACCATGAATAAACTGATGTGGGATAACTCGCGGGGGTTGTTCTACGACTACAATTATGTGAAAGGTAAGCGTGGCAGCGTGAGCTCACTGGCGGCATACTTTCCGATGTGGGCTGGCATGGTAGATGGCCGCCAAGCTCAGGCGATGGTGAAGGCGCTGAAGCGTTTTGAAGAAAAGGGCGGGCTGGCAACCACCGATGCTTTGCCGCTAGGCCAATATGTGCCAGGTTCGATGCCGACACAATGGGCGTATCCAAACGGTTGGGCGCCGCTGCAATATGTTGTTATCAAAGGTTTGCAGCGCTATGGCTACAACGAGGACGCACGGCGTATTGCTATGAAATGGTTATGTACGAACCTGACGTGGTTTAGGCGCAACGGCGAATTTTTGGAAAAATACAATGTTGTCTCGCCAGAAAAACCACCAGTCAAGGGCGTGTACCCTTCGCAAACTGGCTTTGGCTGGACAAACGCGGTGTTTGAGCGCTTATGCCAGGAGTTTATTGACAACCGTCACTTTCCTAGATCTTAAAGTAACATTTGTTATACGTGGTATAGCTATTCGTATGAAGCTATACCACAGTTATAATTGCTCAGTCTTTTCTACTCTAATGGCACCGATGGTGTCGTATTTGGTTGACGCTGCTTCAGTAATCATGCCCGTAACCCGTATACGACTTCCCGTTGCGACTGAGATTAATGGATTCGGGTCATCTATATGAAGCTCGTACACCTTACCGTCATCAGTTCGTAGGCCCCATGCACATTCTAATGTGTGTGGTCCATCATCTTTGGGCTGCAAACATTCGAATGTTCCTTCGGTAGACGGACTCATATCTACGGATGTGCTACTGCTATTTTTCGATGAGCGGTTAGCATGTGAAGAGCTTGGTTCCTTTGATTTACTGTTGGTGATCAGTACAACCGCAAGTGCGCCCACGACAATCACATCCCCAGCCAGAATATACAGAAGGCTACTCTTTTTCATGCATCAATTACCTCTCGTTTACTTGTTGCTCAACGTGCCTATGTTAATTATAGTACTCACACAAGAAATCTCTAGAGCTGTATAGTTACCGAATTGGCGGAGGGTGTGCCACAAGTCACAGTTTAGAAGTGGAAATTCTCATAGCGCTTGTTGGCTCGCAGTACTATGCTTAAATAAATACTTTTTGCAAGACCTTAAACCTGGTGAGGTGCAGGTTAATTATTAATTAAAGGAGGCGCCTATGACTACATCGCATAGCAGTGCTCCAAAAACAACACTTAAAAAAAGAATGGTTGCAGGAATTGCGGGTACGATGGCGGCGTTTAGTTTGCTGACAGTAGCCGTTCCAATAGGATCGGCATCTGCGAATTCTTATTCACAGAATAACAGCTACTACCACAACCGCTACAATAATCGCGACCACAACCATAACTATCCCAACAACAGAAACAACTATAACAACCGATACGATAATAATCGCTATAATAACTTCTCATATGCATCCCGCTATCAGCGACCAAATCATCACTACACGATGTACCGCTGGGTATATCTGCCGCGATATCACCAGTGG
>CAZGQU010000005.1:19170-20336 GCA_964527845.1 uncultured Candidatus Saccharibacteria bacterium
GTATTAATAGGTTTCAATACCTATAATCAGCACTGGGAATACTGTTCTAGCGGCCAACTTTACGGTAACTGAAGCGATTAAAACACTGCAGGCTAAGCTATTGCCTGCCACAGGCTGCATGCATCGCTCATGATGCATGCAGCTTATATTTGCCCTTTCGACTTGCCAGTTGTATTAAGCAAATGAACCGGTTTTAATCTCGCCAGATCTTTTGTAGTTGGCGAAAATGACGCCATTTGGCGAAGTTTTGGATTCCATTAGCTCAAATGCTGCAGGTATTGTTCCACTTTCGAATAGACGCTTACCCTGGGCAAGTGTTACAGGAAATATCTTGAGCCATAGTTCGTCAACCAGATCATTCTTCAGCAAAGTCTGTATGAGATTGCTGCTTCCATGCACTTGCAGCATTGGTCCATCCTGTTGCTTCAGCTCTTTCAGCTTCTGGGCTGCATTGCCATCAATGAGCACGGAGTTTTTCCAGGTCAGTTTCGGTGAGGAACCTGAAACTACATATTTTGTCGCCTTGTTGAATGGAGCGCCTAAGGATTTCGGATCTTGCTTTGGCCAATAGGCTGCAAATATATCATAGGTTTTTCTGCCCAACAGTAAATCAAACGGCATACCCATTTGCTCGCCCATTATGTTGCCCGAAAATTCATCCCAATAAGGAACAGTCCAACCGCCATACTTGAAGCCGCCCGAGGGATCTTCTTCTGGACCACCTGGTGCCTGCATCACACCGTCAAGACTAACAAAAGTTAACACGACTATTTTTCTCATACCCATATCGTAACAAATCAAACAAATTTTCATGTTACATAAGTTACATAAAAATAAGCGCAGCATAATTAACGGAAGTGTAGCCATGATGTATCCATCCAAATACGCATGGGTGTAACAGCCTATCAACTACTCCAATTCGTGCTGGTACGTGTCACCAGCGAGTTATAAATTGATAATTTTTATCTGTTAAGGTACAATATGTCTCTGTTAGCGCACCTAACAGCCCTTTAGCTCATCGTCTGCGAAGCAGCGTCAGAAGATAATCGTAGAGCAGAGGCCAGGCCGCCACACTTGCGGCATAAAATAAATTGTGTAGAAGTAGCCTAATGCGGCTCTTTAGCTCAGTTGGTAGAGCAGAGGCCTGAAGAGCCTTGTGTCCCCAG
>CAZGQU010000006.1:0-19973 GCA_964527845.1 uncultured Candidatus Saccharibacteria bacterium
TTCTCATACACTCTAGAGTTTGGCTTGCCATTGCCGTGGTCGAAGCCAACCAATTTGCCTTTATTTTTCTTTGCTGTACAGGTTTCATGAATAGTCATCATATTACATGGATACTTCGGGTTGCCATTTTTTCTAGGGCCGAGTTGCGTCTTCTTCTTGCCATCCATTATGCGTACAAGTTCGTGGTGCTGCTCGAGTGTTATTAGAGGCTCGTGCAAGCCCGTTTGATTGTGTACTTGGACTTGCTTATCCATCTCTAAAATCCCTGCATAAAAAGGGTCTGTAAGGATGGCTCTAAACTTATCCATTTTGTAAGGTGCATGGTCTTTGGTAAAAGCACTGTTATTCAACTCAATTAAGCCTTGCGTTGGTGTGACTTGATGGCTAGCAATTCTAATCATTACTCGCTGAAGCTCTTTACCGCGTATAGGGTGAATAGCATGTATGCCTGCTTGTTGACCTTTCATGTAGCCTGGCTTTGGTACGAATGTCCATCGACCTTCTTTAAGAGCAGTCGTTTGACCTGATATTGATTTTCTCTGGCGTTCTTCGTTACTCCCTTCTGCGACAAAATACTTCATGAATTTCATTAACTTTGCAGTCATGTCATCACTATTTAAAACCTCGTCAGATGCGTACCACACTTTCACGCCACGAAGTTTAAATTCCATCTCTAAATACATAGCTTCTTCAATTGAGCGCATAAATCTGTCGGGCTCATCAATTATGAGGTACTTTACTGCTTTGTTTTTCTCGCAATATTCAAACATCTGTCGAATGTCTTTACGGTCAATATTCTTACCCTTTTTGCTAGAAACACTACCTGACCACCACCCATCTTCAGGTATAGTGACATCTAATCTCTTTGCGGCTGCCAGCACAGACTCTCGTTGCCGTTTAAGACTGTTATTAAGTAGCTGTTCGTCTGAAGATACACGACAGTTAGCGATAGCGAGCATTTGTTTACTCATATGACCACCTTACGAATATAAGTGGGAGCTTCTTGGACAAGGCCAATGCGCGGCCTAAAGAAGCTCCCGCCAATATTAATAAACTAATTGGTTTGAGTTTGTTGCGCATTGTTTTGTCCATTAGTAACTATACCATCACCTTGACTCTCTTTGTAGAGGTCATAAATGAGCAATGCTAAGTCCAGTGCATCTGTTTCTAATTGAGATTTTGGCATGAACGGAGCACTCCATAGTTACAGCACACCGTTCATATCTAATTCATCCTCGTGCCTTAGCATGAATTATCTTAGTAGTAGCACAGGTAAGCAACCGTTATTAAGTCGGTACAGCTTTGAGCACAGACCTTCTCTTTATATGTACTGAGTAAATCGACTATACCTCTATTAAAAATAGGGCATTAAGTACGTACACGCCTAAAGGTAGAAAAATAACTTATCCACAGAGGTGATTAAAATGGTACAGGAAAATAAGTAGCAAAAATTTTGTAGGTACACCACAAGTTGCATTTGTATACCCAATTTGGAAGATTTAGGTTTTACATTTTGGGTGCTATGGGGGTTCGACATTACTTAGTTCGGATTTACTTGCGATATAATGACACCCAAGTAGCAGTAATGCTGCCAGACCTAGAGCCACTTGCTTGCGAGAAGGTATGGTCGTAAATCCACGAAAAGAATAAACAGCTCGTCATGAGTACTTCTTTTCGTGGTTGCATAGGGAAACCTGTGTAGGTGTTCGCAAGAGCATCACTCGTGGCGGGCTTTTAGTTTGCCGCGAAATAACAAGTAATCGAGGCTGTTATGAATGGCAAAACCGTACGCAAAGTTATCATCTGGACAATATTAATCGTAGTCTGTATTCCTGGTATCTTGCTAGGGGAGTTACCAGCAAAACTGTTTTGCGCGGCGCTTCTGGGCTTACTCATTTGGTGGGATAACAGAGCGACTACGAAGTCGAGTAAATTCTCAAGCAATACAAAGCCGTCGACTGTCGTAAAGCCTAAGATAGATAAATATGCAGCACTAGAGCAAAAGGCCGTCTGGCGACTTCTTAAGGTGTTCTACGCTATATTCGCAGGTATTATGTTCATTTGGTTTGTAAATGGTAGCCTAATCCGTATTGATGAGTGCAAATCCGAGCATGTAGTACACGGCACAAGAATGTTACAAGCCGCAATGCAACGCAGCATAGATAATGGCACGGTTTGCAATGTTAGCAATACTCAAATTGCCGAAGTGCTTTTGGCGGTAGTTGTGTTGCTGAGTCTTTACGCTGGCTTCCTGTTATTTAGGGATATTGTGCGCTACATTGTGTTTGGAAAGTCACCAAAATCAGCACTGGAATAAAACATGTCTGACGCTCAATATGAACAGCTCACATGGCAAGAAACCAAAAACGGCATAACCATAGATTGCTCGCTTGATATTGCAGTGCACCCTGCCAAGAGCAATGTTATATTCGTAACCATTCCAGGTGTTGACGGCTCTGTAGATGGCTACGAAAACAAGTATGTAGATATTGCTAATTCTGTGCAGCATGCTCATGGTGTAGCTGTTGTACGTGCATCAAATCCGTTTATTACCTCGTTCCATTGGAAAAGCAACGTAAGACAGCTCCTAGCTTACATAAGTGATAATGCGGAACGTATTAGCGGCTCAGACAGTCCAGAGCTCTATATCATGGCTCATTCCGCAGGTGCGGCGATTATTGCGCAGATTGCGCACGAGTATCAAGAGATAAAGCGATTATTGCTGATTAACACTGCAACAAAACTTGGTATTGACCAGATATTGGATGGCTTAAAGCGCCTGCAGAGCAAAAGAACCATTGTCGTATACGGGGAGCTTGACCCTGGCGCCGTGGATTACAGTAAATTCAGTAAACTACCAAACCTTAAAGTAGCTCTAGAGCCAAATACTGACCACAACTTCTCTGGAGAAGCTAAGCAGAAGTTCATTAACCTACCAACACAATTACTCTTTTAGTGTCACTACATAAACACGTATAGCAGGCTGCTATACTTGTTGCAAGGAGAGAATAATGTCATACGTTCCAATAGTTAAAGATAGCGTCGTTAATGACTATGGCATAGATAGCGAGGCTGTTATCCTACATGCAAGCCACATTATGTGGCGACCTAACGTACTACCAAAGCTTAAAGAGAAATTTAAGGTTGTTATTGACATCGAGACCAACAGGCTTGTTACTGCAGATGCCAATAAGTCCGACAGCTACAAGCAGCTTCCATACAACATTGAGTCTGCAAATTTGGAAAAAATATTTACAGACTCAACTTTTCGACTTCAAAAACTTGTTGAACCAGCAGTGCAGTTTCAGATAGACAACGGCTCTGAGATTATCATGGCTCCATATCTTATGTTTAACGAGTGGCGCAGCAGAACTTTTACGGTCAACTCTGAACTGATTGCCGATACCATTAATCATCTAGCGGGGCGCAACAATACAGACAAACCACTGTATGCCGTCATAAACATCTCAAATGATGCCCTGCGAAGTATTGAAAGTACGAGCTACATTAAGGATAGGTACTTAGAGTTCGCGGAACATGTCAGGGGTTATATCATAATTCCTGATACCTATGATGAGAGGAATGGCGACCCTAGCAACTCGCTTAACCTCGCCCGTCTAGTGCACGGTCTAAAAATAGCAGGCAAAGATGTTTGGGTGTTTCCAATTGGCGGTTTTGGGCAAGTACTTCAGGCATTGGGCGCTAATAACTTTGGCAGTGGCATCTTCGGCAAAGAAACTTCATCAGTCGCCATGTTTGACAATGACGGTGATATTTATTCGCGTGGTGACCGATGGATTTACCACCCAGGTATTTTCGTCTATGTTAACGCGGCGGCGCTTCAGAATTCTGGCTATACATGTAGTTGTGCTGCATGTAACGGAGGAGTGGCGGCAACCCTGGCTCTCAAAAAGAAGCACGATGCTCTTGTTCGGATAGAGAGCGCTAAGGCACTATTAGCAATCCCAGAAGCAGATAGGCTTACCTACATAAAAGGCAAAATAGAGGAGGCAATAATAGCTGTCAGAGATTACGACAGACAAAAGTTCGGCCCTAAAAGTGCCTACTATCTGGAGAAATGGTTGGGTGTAATCGACGCTGCTTTGACTTGGCCTGCAACCGTTGAGGAAGATGACGAGCTTCTGGATGATTTACTAGGAGAGCTTGATAGCTAGCTATGATTTGGGTTGTGCTGGACACCAATGTTTTGCTCAAGGGATTATTCAGTCATATTAATCCCTCGCGGCGCATAATTAACCTCGCAATGGAAGGAAAGATTGTTATTGCAGGTAGTGCAGCGAGCATGAAAGAGTTTGAGGAAAAACTACAAATGGAGAGATTTAAACCTTTCTTCGACAAGCAAAAATTCAGCCCAAAACTTCTCCTTAATACTTACCAGAATGTTGTTACTCTAACAGAGATAAACGACTCGCTAAAATCACTTGCGGTGTGCAGGGACTCAGACGATGACGAGTTTATAAGGATTGCGCTACAGAAGAAGAGCAAGCTAATCATTACAGAGGATAAAGACTTGCTTGACCTCGGCAGATACGAAGACATTCGTATTGTGCGACCGAAAAAGTTTATTGAAATATACGATCAAGTTAAGCGTTAAGTAATTGGTGTTCATCAAGGAAGAGCTCGGTCACATAGTTCCTGACAGGTTGGTCAAGTATTTTACCTCCACTTGGTCTAACCAACTCTTTATATTTATGTGTCTCGGCATCAAAACTAATTAATCCAATACGCGCATTTTTACATTCATCAATATCTACTCGGTGTATAAATTCTGGAGGCATTGCGAGATAGACTGCGTCTGCTGCGTTTAGATAGCGTTGAGCTTGCCATATGCCTCTTTTCCAATCAGAAAGTTTTGCTTCAATTGCGGTTACTTTCTTTGCAATAGGCACCCACCCATTTACTTTTACATAGCCGTTGTCAATAGCTTTTACAAACCCCCCATCAACCAGGTCTTTTAATATGTACGACCTTATATATGACTGTGATATGCCCGACTTTGTAACGATGTCATTTAGTTGCATGGGCTTCGGGTTCTTATGGTCAATATCTGGCAATACTGACAACACTTCAAAATACTTGCGATTTAAAAGTGTGCTCCACTGTTTGCGCTTCTTACGAAGCCCAAACTTTTTATCATTAAGCTCAAGTAGAACTAAATCTGGCCTACCGTATGAAAAATTTACTTCTCGAAGTGTTAGCTTGTTTTTGTTTTCGTAGAATTTCTGCAGCTGCTCTACAAAGAGTGCTTCATCCATGTTTATGCCCTCAAGAGTAATCATACCGCTTGTGCTAAACATAGTAAACCACACCTCCTGACTCGCATAAGACTAAGTCTACCACTTAGTGTAACTCCCTGCTGCCACCAGCTGCAGTCTGATAGCTCACATACTCTTGATACGGAACTGCGAGTATGTCCCTCCATCGTGCTATTTCATCTCTAATTTGGTGAAAACTTTTTTCTACATGCTGCACCAAATTACAATCAGGCCATGGCCTCTATAAAACGCCGAGTAAATCGGCGTTTTTTGCTTATACCCAAACTATGACTCTAACTCCACCTCTGTTATGATGTAAACATGAAAAAGGCTGTTCTATTGCATGGTACTGATGGGTCGCCAAACGACCATTGGTTTCCTTGGCTGAAAAAAGAACTCGAAGAAAACGAATATCAAGTTTTTGCACCGACATTACCTGAAAATAACACCCCTAATCGAGATGTATACGAAGCATTTCTAAAAAATTCTGGTTGGGATTTTTCCGATAATCTTTTAGTTGGTCATTCATCGGGAACGACAACTATCTTGAATTTACTAATGGCCGATTGGTTTCCAAGTGTTAAGGCGAGTGTACTCGTTGGAACGTTTTTGAACGAGAAGCTTTTGAACAAGCAAGAATGGTACACGCCTGGTCAGTTCGATAGGTTATTTGTCCGAGAGTTCGACATTGAGAAAATAAAGAGCAAATGCCCAGAATTCATATTTGTGCATGGAGACAACGACCATGCCTGCGACTACAATGACGCTAAGGAATTTTGTCAGCAACTTGACGGCGATTTCATTACCATAAAGAACGGCGCACACCTCAGTGGAAGCTCTGGCATAACAGAAATACCTGAGATAATCGAAAAAATAACAGAGAAAGGCCTCCTCTAGCTTCTTTGCTATAGTTAATCCCATGAGAGTTTTGATTTTTGGCGACAGCATTGCCCAAGGGTTTTATGATGAGCAGGGTGGTTGGGCTACTCGCTTAGTTAACGAATATCTTGGTCAAGAAGTGGCGGGCGTGTCAAATGTTCCCACGTTATTCAATCTTGGCATTTCTGGCGATACTACCAAAAACTTAAATGATAGATTTGAAGCAGAAGCAAGCGCAAGAATAGATAAGAGCAGTGACAACGCCTTGGTTTTTGCTATTGGTACAAATGACACCATATATAGAGGCAATGATGTTGATAGCACGCCTGAGGAATATCGCCAGAAGCTAAGTAATTTAGTTGATATGGCTCGTGCATATTCTGATAAGTTGTTATTTGTAAGTTTATTTCCAGTTATTGATGAGCTGCTTCAACCTTTTCCTTGGAGTTCGAGCGGTAAATGCTACTCTACCGAGCGAATGAAATTATTCAACGATACCTTAGTTGCTTTTTGTAATGACAATGATTTAAGACTAGTTGATGTGTGGTCAGATTATGAGCGACATTCTGATTTGAAGACACTCTTCTTTGACGGCATACACCCGAACAGTAATGGACACCAGATTATTGTGGATTTGGTAAAGCCAGAGCTAGAAAAAGTACTAAGTAACTAAATCGCTCGACAAATTAAACTGATTTACCAGTTCTTTAAGCTTATATAAATCTACTTTCTCAGACGAGACGGTTAGAAATATGCCTGTCAGGCGGCACCAAAACTATTTTAGAAAATGACCTCTATAAAACGTCGAGCAAATCGGCGTTTTTTGCTTGTTTTCAGCATTTATACAAACAGGACTCTAACTAACTTCTTTGATATGATGTACAAATGATAGTCATTACAGGCGCAAGCGACGGCTTAGGCTTAGAACTTGCAAAACTTTACAAACAAGCAGGAAAAACTGTAGTTAACGTCTCACGCCGTGAATGCACAGTTGCGGACAAAAACATTCCGACTGACTTAACGAAAGAGTCTGAAATTAATAAAGCAGCAGAAGAAATCAAGGAACTCAGTGAACCTTTGGAAGTCTTAGTAAACTGCGCAGGTGTTTTATCTATCCAATCACTAAACTCAATCACTTCCGACGCACTACGAAATGTAATGGCAACGAATGTTGAAGCTGCGATACTACTCGTCTCTTATTTAGCTGAACGTATAAAAGAAGATAATACTGATATTGTTAATGTTGCCTCTACTGTTGGCCTAAAAGGCTATGTAGACCAAGCCGCCTACGGTGCTTCAAAGTGGGCAATGCGTGGCTTTAGCGCAAACTTACAAGCAGAGCTTAAAGATACAAATCGTGTAATCAGCTTTTGTCCAGGTGGATTCAAGTCGAAACTATTTGAAAAAGCTACAGGCGACGACAACACAACAAATGCGGGTGAATGGATGAAACCCGAAGATGTAGCTACGTTCATGAAACAAATACTTGATTTACCAAAGAACATGGAAGTAAGCGAAGTTATCATTAATAGAAAACAGTTAAAGTAAATTTGCCGACAAATTAAATTGTTTCACAAGCTCTTTTAGCTTATACAAATCAACTTTTTCGGGTGTAGCGGTTAGAAATATGCCTGACAGGCGGCACCAATTAGACCCAAACGATTTTGAAACAGTGTAGTTTCAAACATTAGAGCCCAACAGGGCTCTTTTTGTTGTATGCTTGTATAAAGAAAAAGGAGCAAAATGGGACATTTAAACGTTGAGATTAAAGCAAAATGTAACAATCAAGAAGCTATTAGGGAATACCTGAAAGCCAATAATGCTGATTTTAAAGGCGTAGACCATCAAACAGACACGTACTTTAATGTTCCGAATGGTCGCTTAAAACTACGGGAAGGTGAAATTGAGAATTTCCTTATTCACTATGAACGCTCAAACCAAGAGGGACCAAAGCAATCAAAAGTTACACTTTATACCTCACAACCAGGCTCAACATTGAAAGAAACACTTACCAAAGCGCTGGGTGTTTTAGTTGTAGTTGATAAAAACAGAGAAATATATTTTATAGAGAACGTAAAGTTTCATGTAGATGTAGTAGAGAACCTAGGAACTTTTATGGAGATTGAGGCAATTGATAAAGATGGCCACCTTGGAAAAGATAAGTTGAATGAGCAATGTAACAAATATCTAAAAGAAATGGGCATTAAAGACGAAGACTTAATTTCAGTATCGTATAGCGATTTATTACTACAATAGTAGTTCGCCGTTAAGATTAAACATATTTGCTAGGTTTTTCATTTCATATCATCAGCTTTCTCAATCGCAGATGTTTGAAATGCGTCAATTATGATGCACCAAATTACAATTAGAACATGACCTCTACAAAACGTCGAGCAAATCGGCGTTTTTTGCTTTTACCCAGACAGTACTCTAGCTTATAGCGCGAATACCTATTATATGGTAAAAATATGACATGTCAGACGAAGGTAGACGGTTTCTCGGCGGTAGACGTGTTTATGACCCTGAGCTAGCAAGACAAGCTGAGGCTCGTAGACAGTACTTTCACGATTCTGTATATGGATTCGTTGAAGACTTGCCTCTAGGACAATCAGGTGAAGCCGCCGAAACTGTGAGATATACTCAACCAGACGGCACTACGTGCTTTTATTCTGCCTTAGGCAGTATAGCAACTGCGCTACACGGCAGGGTTATTGATATCCGCATTTTAAGTGCAAGATCTAGGGCAGATGGTTTGTTAGGTCAGTATGGTGCAGAAACATTTACCGAATTCCAAGAAGCTCAACAAGAGTTTGTCCGTAGAGAAATGAATGTGAATATTCGCTTTATTAATGTTCTGCAACAGCCAGACCACGAACGTATACACGCAGTAACCCATGGATTAAAAGAAGGGACCCATGTTGTATTCGGCCTCCCGCGTCATTGGGTTGCTTTAGATGGAATTAGAAAATACGGAGCAAATCGAGGTTGGGCAACATGGACAGGCATGAACCCCGCCGGTGGCAGGCGTATTGAAAGCGAAGAAAGAGGGCGACTAACCCCACGAGTCGTTATTGACCGTCTGCTTGCAGGAGATATGCCTGTTGTCGTAGAAGGCATTGAACGTCATCGCTGGTCAGGCAGAGCAGAAGAATTATTTCAAAATCCTCGAAGAATACGGAGCGCAGAAGAAACGCCGTTGTTTCGTCCAGTAGGACGTAGAATTAGACGAGTACAAGAATAGTTTACTTTTGCTGATTATACTCTTGAATCTTTTCCTCAAGGGTTGGTAAGTCGTATTTAGCTCGTCTTTCTTCAACATGTTCTTCGTCTTCAATGGGCATTGGAATCCAAGAGCCATCTTCATCTTTCATAAAATGAGTGCCGAAATACTGTTTTTGCCCCTCTTCTATTCGCACACGGTCTATGGTTCGAGCGAGGTTCTGTGGCTCTACCTCGTTTGGCACTTCTTGCATTAGCTCAAGACAGTGTCTACGAAACGCTTTGTCTGGACTGTGCTGGGCAATAAGCCAAGACGCCATCGCCGTTTCTTTACCGACTTCGCTTATTTTAGGCCAGCCTGAATATTTGAGTATTCCCTTGAGAAAAGCTGTATTCTCAGTATCTTGAGCCAGCACTTTTAGTCTAAGTTCTTCATTATCACTATCACTATCACCCCACTCCATACGTAGAGCTTGCTCGGTTTCGGCTCGTTGCAGTAATTCATTCTTAATCGCAGGGTTAATTTCTTTCATAAACTTATTTTATCAGTTTGCAAACAAATCACTCGCGGGATTGAACTGGCTAACCAGTTGATGTAATTTATGTTTGTCTATATTTGTATGATTAATGGCTTGCAATACGTCCGCTATCTGGCGCCAATGAATTCTAGGTAGCCTCCGTAAAGCGCCGAAAAGACTCGGCGTTTTTTCTTTTACCCAATGGAGACTTAAACATTCCTGGTAAAGAGTTTGTCGGATCTTGACTAATACCCCCCGGGGGTACTAAGATGAGTATATGAGAAGTGATATCAAACGACGTGCATTACATAGGGCAAAGATTCTAGAGGGTCAAATGCGTGGCATCCAAAAAATGATTGAGCGAGAGGACTATTGTATGGACATACTTACACAGAGCCTAGCCATACAAAAATCCATAGGCTCGCTGAATAAGCTAATACTTGAGAACCACGTTCGCACTCATATAAAAGAGAACCTTAGTTCTGACTCAGACAAAGACCAAGAAAAGGCAGTTGAGGAGCTGCTTGGTCTTTATGAGCTTTCAAACGTAAGAAGCAAGTAAAGGAGGAGGTGATGAAAAAAGAAAACATTATGGTTGGCATCATCGGTTTGCTGGCTGGCTTGCTCATAGCTGGTACAACAGCAGTATTAGCAGTGAACAACGACAACCATTCAATGATGCGGATGATGGGCATGGACACAAATCATTCCCATCAGCAAGAAGCTGCTAACCACGGCGAAATGACCATGAGCGAAATGACCGAGCAGCTTAAAAACAAGTCAGGCGATGACTTTGATAAAGCGTTCATAGAAATGATGATTAGCCATCACGAGGGAGCAGTTGCTATGGCTGAGCTTATACCACCACGAGCCAAGCACGATGAGATAAAGAAGCTCGGTGAGGCTATCATCGCTGCTCAAACTAAAGAAATAAACGATATGAAGCAGTGGCAAAAAGATTGGGGTTACTCAAGCGACGAAATGATGCAAATGATGCACGGAAGCCACTAAGAGGGGTTTAACATATGGACAAAGGTGAGAATACTGAAAAAGAAGTAGTAGTGAAAAGAGGTAATCGCTATCTCAAACTAAATAAAAAAATCGCTATTTACGCAGTATCTATAGTTGCGGCGTTAGTGGCTCTAGTTGGTGTAACGTATAGCTACCTATATGCTTCCACGCCTGAACACATCAGAAAGCCTACCTACCAACACTATCATTTTCGTGCCCAGATACTTGTTGACGGTAAAGCTGTAGACTTTTCAAAAGATGAGTTTCAAAAGGAAACAGTAGCTTCTACAAGCTGTAGTGCGGCTGTAGGTGGTGTACCTATAGACTTTCATGATCGTGTGGATCAACTAACACACGTTCACTGGAATGGTATGACTGGCGGCGAGTTTCTAAAATACTTTGGCTGGAACTTTGTTGGTGGAAGCGATGAGTTGCTAGGGCGACGCTATGATGCTGGTGTAATGCCTCAATCAGTGAAGATATATGGCAAACTGTTACCCGCACTGCCTGATAAATCTAACTACTTTGTTTATGTAGGTGATAAAAACAGCTATCAACAAAAGAGTTGGGACGATTTTCTTAAATCTGATCTTGAAACATTCTTTGGCAAGAAAAGTAACATTGGTCATAGCGAAGAAATTACATTAAATACGGTTTTAGACTGGCTATTCCCTAAAACGTACGCTCACGGTGAAGTGATGGATGAGCATCCCTCAAATAAGTCCGAGGAAGAGTTGACACGCATTAACAATGTGATTGGCAATGTGGTCATATTTGTACAGGAAAGTGAGCCAAAAAAAGACCAAATAAAAGCACGGTTTGATAACCTAGTGCCGCTACACGAGAGTAGCTGCGGGGACTAAAATGGAACATTCGCACCACGCACACCATCACGAAGAACATCAAGAACACGACAAGCACGCTGGTCATTCAGTGGCTATGTTCAAAGATAGGTTCTGGCTTAGTTTAATACTGACCTTACCAGTCTTGGCATACTCTGAGATGATACAGCACTGGCTGAACTTTGCGCCACCATCTTTTCCTGGTTCGCAGTATGTGCCGTTTGTTCTTGGCACCGTCATCTTCTTCTATGGCGGGACAGTGTTCATTAAAAGTGCGTGGGGCGAACTAAAAGCCAAATTGCCAGGTATGATGACGCTTATCAGCCTGGCAATTATCACGGCTTATGTGTACAGCGTTGCAGCGCAGTTTTTCATTGAGGGCGAGGGTTTCTTTTGGGAGTTAGTGACATTGATAACGATTATGCTCTTAGGACATTGGCTAGAAATGGCATCTATCGCTAAAGCTGAAAATGCCCTTGATGCTATTTCTAAGTTGCTACCTGATAAAGCCGAAAAGCTGGTAAATGGCAAGCCGAAGCAAGTGCTTGTAAGCGAGCTAAAAGTTGGTGATTTGGTGCTGATACGTCCAGGTGCGAGTATTCCTGTTGATGGAGTTATAACAGACGGAAAATCGTCAGTTGATGAAGCTGCAATAACTGGCGAAAGCAAACCTGTCAGCAAATCGGTAAACGATGAAGTAGTGGCTGGAACAGGCAACCAAGATGGCTCGTTGACCGTAAAGGTTACTAAGCTCGGTCAGGATACGGCACTAGCTGGCATTATGCGTTTAGTAGCCGAGGCTCAAAGATCAAAATCTAATGTACAGGTTCTTGCTGATAAAGCAGCGTTTGTTCTTACCCTCGTTGCTATAGCTACGGGCGTTATAACTTTCGTGTACTGGCTGGTTGCTAAAGATGCTGCCTTTGCTCTTGAACGCTCAGTTACGGTACTGATAATTGCCTGTCCGCACGCACTTGGCTTAGCAATACCGTTAGTCGTGTCTATTTCTACCGCCTTGTCTGCCCGCAATGGACTCCTTGTGCGTAAACGACTGGCACTTGAGGCAGCCCATAAATTGGATTGGGTACTGTTTGATAAAACAGGTACATTAACGAAAGGTGAACACGGCGTTACAGATATTTGGGCAACTAAAGGCTATAGTGAAGAAGACATTTTGCACCTTACGGCCAGTCTTGAAAAAAACAGTGAGCATATTGTTGGCAAAGGGATTGTTAATAAAGCCGAGGAAAAGCACGTACATCTTGATAAAGTTGAGAACTTTAAAGCACTGCCTGGCTTGGGCGTACAGGGTACATTACCTGACAATGAAGTATATGTAGCTGCAAGTTATCGCTATATCAAAGAGAACAAGTTGAAAGTACCTGTTGATGTAGAACGATATTCTAAGCAAGCCGCTAAAGACGGCAAGACCGAGGTTTATTTGATAAAGGACGGCGAAGAAGTTATTGGGGCAATTGCACTGAGTGACATTATTCGTGAGCAATCAAAACAAACAATCAGTACTCTCAAGGAGTTAGGCATTAGAACTGCAATGATAACAGGCGACAGCAAGGACGTTGCGGATTACGTAGCCAACCAGCTCGGCTTAGACCAGTATTTTGCCGAAGTACGACCAGAAGACAAAGCAGCCAAAGTAAAAGAACTACAAAGGAATGGGCAACAAGTCGCAATGGTTGGCGATGGTATCAATGACGCTCCTGCCCTTACACAGGCTAATATAGGTATAGCCATAGGGGCTGGGACAGATGTAGCTATAAAATCAGCAGACATTATCTTGGTAAAGAACGACCCTCAAGATGTGGTTAAGGTTGTAAATCTATCAAAACGAACATACAGCAAGATGGCTCAAAACCTGGTCTGGGCAACTGGTTACAATATTTTTGCTATTCCATTAGCCGCAGGCGCACTCTACAGTGCAGGTATCGTACTAGCTCCTGCACTTGGTGCAGTTCTAATGTCAGTATCTACTGTGATTGTTGCATTAAACGCTCAACTACTAAGACGTGTCAATTTGGTTCAGTAAGACGGTAAAAGATAGAGGCTCTTACTACCTTTTGCTCTTAGCTGATATTGCTATTTTCTTTGACTCTGGTAGTGGTGCAAGAGGAACACTCACTCTCAGGACGCCGTCATCAAGATGTGCCTCTATTTTATCTGTATCTGCTCGTTGAGGTAATGCGATGCGACGATAGAAGCTGCTTGAACTTTCACGAACAACGTACTGCTTGTCCTTATCTTCCTCTTTTTCGTGCCGATCAGCACTGATAACAAGAGTGTTGTCTTCAATTTGAATGTTCACATCTTTCGGTTCAAAGTTGGGTAAGTGTGCCTCAACCCTGAGTTGATTATCTTTAGTGTAAACATCCGTTGTCGGAATATTGACGCCCTTCAAAGGTGCCATCCAATCATCACCAAAGAATTGCTTTTGTAGGGCACTTAACTCAGCAAACGGATCCCATCTTACGAGATTACTCATTATAATTCTCCTTTCTTTATAGTTATATAAATCCGAGAGAAGCATAAATAGCCTCTGACATAATTATAGGAAGATTAGCACTCTTATGTCAAGAGTGCTAATCAGGTTATATGCTACCTGTAAATGTTCAGCAAGGTGTTTTAGCTTATAATCATCTCGGGCAAGCGCAGCTGCCGTTTGAAATGCCTCAACTGTTTTGTGCCAATTTGATACCTAAAAAGCTCCCTTGTTTGGGAGTTTTTTTGTTTATTGATCGGCCCCGCGTAGTTTCATCCTCCATCTGGTGTGGTAGACCTCACGAGACGAAGTCCGTATTTCTTAATTGAAATAACGGTTATAACCGCGGGCGTAAAGTTATACTTAACAATATGGACTACACAGTTACATTCAATAATTTAGTGACAGAACTGTCTGTTAACCCTGCTGCCACTTTTAAGCAAGGAAAGTTTCTCAATCGGACAGGAATGGCACAGGTTAATACAGAAACGAATATTGCATATCCAGATGTGAATGCATTGCAAGTTAATTGCAAAGATGAAGATAGTGACGAAGACGGCTATCACCAACATCTACAATGTCTACTGCGACAAGCTTTGTACTTGGCAGAAGAAATATTAACGGCAGTAGCAGCATATTATCAGGCGGAGTGCTATTTTGAGCGTCCGATAACTTGCGAATATAAAGGAACGACCTATCAGCTACGCGACAACTTTTGGCGTGAAGTTGATCCAAATGTTTTAACTTCATACGGGGGTACATTCGCGATTGATTTAAGCTTTTTGGACGAAAATAAAAATGTACATCCAATGTTTCACCTATATCGTCAGGCAAAAGATGATACTCAGTCAGGTGATTATCGACTACTAAACGCTTGGCGCTTTTTAGAAGCATATTATGGACTGCAGGGTGAACCCCTAAAGGACGAATTAATAAGGCTAGGAAACAAGTCTAAATTTGTTAATGGTTTTTATCATTCTTATAGGTGTGCTGCAGCACACGCTACGGCCTTAAAATCAGATCCTACAACTGAAGAGGTAATGGTTCCGCGATCCTGGGAAACGCAGTTCAATGGCAACATAATATTACAAATGAGTGCTATTTTGAAACTGATGGACAAACTCGTAGCCGATTATGAACCTAAGCTTAGTGATAAGCCGAGATAATTACGGTTTTAACGTCAGCAATAATGCTACACTAATTAAAGAGTCGAACTTTATGTTCGGTTTTTTGATTTAACCCAAAAGAGATTCAGATTAACCTTTTGATATGATTACTTATAATGAGCGAATCCACTATGCAAAGACCAGAACAAGAGAACCAATCAGTAGAAATTGGAAAAGCCGTACCTGACGATGCTGAAATTATTTGCGACATAAGGGATAGAGCCTGGATAGACACCTACCCTAACCCCGAACTCGGTATTACGGCAAAAGACATTGAAATAAACGCCAAAGGCCTGCATGGCGAGTTTGTGCCAAGACGGATTGCATACCTAAAAGATAAGCTAGCAAAACCCGAACGTGCTGATGGTGCTACATTCGTAGCAAAAACTGACGGTAAAGTAATGGGGTTTGTAGACCCAAGCATTGAAGACGGCAAGCGGCGAATTGGAGCCATATATGTTGCACCGGAAGCACAGGGTAAAGGCATTGGCAGTAAGTTAATGCAACAAGCTCTGGGCTGGCACGGTCGGGGCGAGGATATTTTTCTTGAAGTCATTGCCTACAATCAGAATGCTATTAATTTTTATAAACGGTTTGGTTTTGAGCAAACAGATGCTATTGTCCCAGAAGAGCCTAACCGACCAGCATTTATGAAATCTTTACCTCAAGTAGAAATGGTATTGAAAGCCGACTTAAACTAAATCACCTGCAAGGTTAAGCTGACCTATTAAGTTCTTTTAGGTTTGTGGATGTCAGTTTCATGAGGCTCCAACAGGCGGAGTGATTCGACCCCCGCTCAGTGAGGACAAAAGTAGAGAGTCACCCTGCCATTACTGATTCGGTTGTTGATGACGTTTTAATTTCAGGAAGTTTTTCCATTCTAAACGAGTTGAAGGTCCCTATTAGTGCGGCTGCTGTGGGAATCAGGAGAGCAATCTGTAAGGCTCGATGCGTAGCGGTTTTGTTAATTGCCAGAACTTCATCTTGAACATTTTGCGGTTCGTGAGCAATAGCTGCCTGCAATTGAGTGTTACTTACAACCTCAGCGCTCGACTCAAGCTTAGTTGTTATTTGGCTTTTTTGCTGAGCTGGAATCACGCTACTATTGTTCGTCAGATTTGTGAAGCTAAAAGATAGAGCCGCCAATAATATCCCTCCTGCCATAGCCAGACCAAAAGATAAGCCAAATGATCCGGCGGCTGAATTAACGCCAGCCGCCTCACTGACTCTTTCCTCCTCAATAGGCGCAAGCGTGTAGTTATTGAGCTGTGATACCAACAAACCTAGCCTGAGCCGACGATTAACAGCGGAATAAATAACAGCCAGCCCGAGTCCGCTCGTGGAATAACAGGTAGCAATGCGAGCAACCCAAAAGACGTCAATATAAATCCGTATTTAATAACTCTACTTGTCCTGACGCGTGTCAAACGCCTGCCCGCAATTAAAGCAATTGCAAACATCGATAGCGAAAGCGGTGCGATACTCAGGCCAGTTTTTAATGCGTTATATTCAAGTGATATCTGCAAAAAAATCGGCAAAGCAATCATTGCCCCGCCGAGTACTATGTTCTGCATCATCTGCCCAGAAATGCCTAGCCGAAAGTTAGGGAATTTAAAGAGCTTAGGGTCTATGAGGGTATTTTGTTTTTGGCGGTCTCTTCTGATAAGCCACCGAGCTAACAAGGCAAGCGCCGCAAGGCCTATAGATATAAATAGGCCAACACGCTCACCTCCCTCCTGCCAAGCAAGAATTCCTAGCACTACACCACCCATCCCAATGACAGACAACCCAGCGCCTGTAAAGTCAATCTGGCGCGAACCAGTATACTTAACATCTTTTACCAGCTTACTTCCAAACAGCACTATCGCTATTACGACGAACTCTAACAAGAACGCCACCCTATATGACAAGTAAGTGGTAATGAATCCTCCGATTAACGGGCCTATGGCTGCTGCTATTGCAGCTGCTGCTCCAACAAGTGCGTAAGTCTTCTTTTGAGCTGCGCCCTCAAAGTTACCGTGGATTAAAGACTGCATTGCAGGCAAAAGCAAAGAAGCGCCAAGGCCACCGATAACTGCCCAAAAAATAATAATTGTAGACAAGTTTTGAGCCAAAACCATTGACAAGGCGCCGGCGCCGTAGGCTCCTAATCCCAACACATATGCTTTCTTGCGACCGATGATGTCGCCGATTTTACTGTTAATAAGTATAAAAGCAGCAGAGATCAGCGCCTCAAGCGCAATTGCAGACTGCACTCCACTCACAGTCGTGTTCAGTGACATAACTACAGCAGATATTGAAACATTCATGAGCGAACTATCGACGCCCAGAACAAACCTAGCCAACGCAATTAGGATAGAGAGCTTGTTGTTAGTTGTGCTTGCACCAGTAGCTTGTGTCATAGCTCATTACCTCTCAACGATAACTGTTTAGTATGGCAAGGGGGTGTCACTGCTTCCGAAATAGAATCGCGATTAAGTCTTGAAAGCCAGCCCTAACGGCTCGCTAATTATTGTGTGCTCATTCTGGCCCAGTAAACATCATTGATAGCTACACACTTTTACCATAAGATCTGACTTCAGTACCATGCAGTGCGTATATAATCAGTATGTCGATTATGATGACGATAATTGACCATAGAGGATAAGAGCCCAAGAATGTCAGATTTGCCAGGGCACTTAAGACTGCTAAAAACACTCCTACGAACCTGCCCCAAGCGCTACCGGCCATAACAGCAATGCCCGCCGCTAGTATCAATAGGCCTAACACTAAGTGTATCCATCCCCAAGTTGTGAAGTCGAACGCCAGCACACCACCTCGGGTTACGATGAAGTACTCATCTTTAAAAATTGCCACTAGACCGATAATTGCTTGTAATCCTCCCAGCAAAACCATCATTACACTAGCAAAATATACCCAGCCGACCCATGCGGTAGGTGTGTTCCTCTCCATACAGCCCCTCCTCGATTACTTTACGCTCTTTTATACACCTCTTAACAATAGACACTGTTAGATTCTTTACTTTTAGGCATTTATTATTATCTATCAGGCTCTCAAGGATGGTGAATACTCAGCGGCCAACACTTCGATAGCTAGTATCATAACAAGCGCGACGGCGGCTGCCAGCAGTAGGGACGTCGGAGTGATATGAATAATTAATAGTGCTAGCGAAATGGCAATAACCACTCCCCATTGAAGCTTTGCTTTATTTCGGCCAATCCAAAGCGTGAAGCTATTTTCATTTCTAAAGAGCGCGCTGTGTAATTTGCCTGATAGCAAATCCTGCAGCACCTCCCTCATGTGCTTGGCACTTTTGGAGGAGCCACTAACCCATGCTATGAACGCAATTATGAGCCCAAGCGCTAGGATGGTCGTAGACTGGATGGCGAGTGGGTGAAGTATGGTTTGAGTGGCCTCGCGAGCGGCATCAGCATATTGGGGATCGACTTTATTTGCGACAATTTCACGAGCCAGTCGCACGCACACAAGCGTAACAAACATGCTGATAGAGAAGAGTAGGCCCAATGTAATGATAGTCGTCCTCCGGCGGTTTCGGCTTAACCATATTGCTGCCGCACTGAAAGCAATAAGCAGTAAAAGTGCAAGCGTCCGCCAGGTATCTATATTGTTAATTACAGTTTCCAGTTTTGATATCCATGGACCTTCGACAATTTGTATAGAGCCGACCTTAGGAGGCAAAGGTTTGTCGGCTAGAAAGGCAAGCTTGGTTTCCTTCAATTGCGGGACAATTTGCTGTGTGTATAATTCTCCTAAGTCTATTGAGCCATCAGATCCGTTTTGTTTGACTTGGGCAATAAATCTTTCGTGAGCATTTATTTGTACAGTATTCCACCTGTCCTGAAACTTTGGGTTGCTAAGCAGCTTCATAATGACTCCTTGGGCGTTCTTCTGCACCTGGTCCGCGATAGTCGGTGCCAAGAAGGCGGCCCTGGGAGGCAACGCTTCGGCGGTAACTTGTTCGACGTCGATAGTTTTGAACAGTTGCTGGCTGGCGTAAGATGAAATTGCAGTTTGGATTGCCTCTTCGCGGATGAGGGGCTCAACGGCCTTGGCATATCTGTCAGTTTTAACGATGGTATTACCAGTCCAGAAAAGTATATTACCTGCAAAAAGCAAAAGAGTAGCCAGAATTAAAAAGATTACTACGCCAGTTTTACGTCCTAAGTTCCGTTGATGTCCATGCTTATTGCCTCCACTTATCTGAAGCACGAGCCGTTCGTGCTCTGACCTTAAGCGTTCATTTTCAGTTCGAAGGTGATTCAATTCCTCAGCGTGCTGTGATCTGTTTGCCATGAACATCCCCTTTAGCCATGCTCTTTCTTATACGTCTTTTTTCGGCAATCGCAATGAGATTGCTTACATGTTTTAGTGTATAAAGGAGGTGAAGGCGTTTAGGTCATGACCTTGTCTAAACTGAGTCAAACAAGCGAGGAGATATATAAAATCTTACATTCATCTAAGCAGCATATTGTTAGATTAAGCTATAGGAGGTACGAGTAAATGAAAGGTTTTTTTGCAGATATAGAGCTCGACACACTCGATAATAC